>NZ_DAHXOI010000006.1:12350-182369 GCF_027364955.1 Ferrimicrobium sp. | reverse complement strand
GGTTGCGGATCAGGGCGACTCTCGATGAGAACACCTACGCACCCGGAATCAAGGTCTCGGATGAGGAACTCGCCACGCTAGCGATAGAACGCAATGATTTCCACGGCGAATGGAACTACCGACTGAGACCGCGGAACCAGCAGCCTGCCCCATAACTGTTCAGGTTATTATTGCTTGCGTCCTAAGGTGCTGAAACAGTCGTAGGCAGCTCCCATGGATAGTCGCTATCACGAAACTGTCCCTCCAGCGACGGCGGAACCTTGAGAGGTCGTAGTTGTGACGTCAATGCGCGCAATGACCCATCTTGAGGTCTGTGTAGCAATATCTCCACAGGCGCCCCAAAAGTTACCCAACTTGGGGTCTGGTCAACAACGAGCACGCTCGGCATGCGAAGACCTTCACGTACAAACCAACGAAGACCCGTTGCCTCAAGACGATAGAGATCAATTGGGAGCACGATAACCGTTCCGGAGTGCCCAAGTACCCCTGCTCGCGCCGCCTCGTGAAGCGCGAAAGCTGGTCCGAGGCCTGCGTCGAGATACGCATCCCCGTGTGTCCACGTACCGCCCACTTCAATCACCCGAGGACCAACCACCTCCTTCACCAACAACGAGAGCCAGATCGCCTGTGTCGCGCAATCGCGATATAAGCCAGCCTTATCCTTCCCCATCCGACGCGAGTGTCCACCAGTCAGAAGGCATACAAGCGGCGTCATGTACCTAACCTCGAGGTTTCACCATTGCCCACTGTCACTACGCTACTAGAGTATGGATCCTCGAAAGCACTTGATAGATAGCTACGGTCGTGAGATTCGAGACCTTCGAATCTCTGTCACCGACCGGTGCAATTTCCGCTGCACGTATTGTTTGCCGGAGGAGGGGATCGAGTGGCTCCCGCGCAGTGAACTGTTGACCTTCGAGGAGATCACGGCGATCAGTCGAATTTTCGTAGAGCGCTTCTATATCGACTCCATCAGGCTCACTGGCGGGGAGCCAACGGTTCGAGCCCAGTTACCACGCCTTGTTGCAATGCTCGCTTCGTTAACCACCCACGAAGGGAACAAGGTCAACCTCTCCATGACGACCAATGGAGTGACGCTCCCGTTGGTCGCTGAACCGTTACGCGACGCCGGTCTTGACCGCATCAATATCTCCCTCGACACCCTTCGAGCGGATCGCTTTCTCCAAATCACCAAACGTCCCCAATTTGAACGAGTGCTCGAGGGGATCGAAGCCGCACAGTCTGCAGGCTTTCACCCACTGAAGGTCAATGTGGTCGCGATGAAGGGCATCAATGACGACGAGATCGTTGATTTCGCGGCCTTTGGTCGAGAACGCGACCTGCAAGTGCGATTTATTGAGTTCATGCCGCTCGACGGGGCAAATGCTTGGGAACGAACGGATGTGCTCTCTGCCGACGAGATTCTTGCCCAGATCGCGAGCGTCTACCCTGTCGATCCGATCGAGCGGACCCATGCTCCCGCTACAACCTACCGGTACAGAGATGGTAAGGGATCATTCGGAATCATTCCTTCCGTCACGAAACCCTTTTGCGGCGACTGCGACCGCGTGCGCTTAAGCGCTGAGGGAAAGATTCGAACCTGCCTCTTCGCCCTCGATGAGCACGATCTCCGAGGCCTTGTGCGAGAGAACGCCACCCCGGAACAACTCACCACCAAGATCGAGGCAATCATCGCCACCAAGTGGGCCGGACACTCCATTGGCAGGGTGAACTTCATCCGACCACAAAAATCCATGAGCCAAATCGGCGGGTAATCAAAAAACTGCCGCCACGCGGTGAGAGAGTCACCTAAAGTGTAGGGATGGCAGATCGAGAGTTCACCCACCTCGACCCACTGGGTCGGGCAAGAATGGTTGATGTCACCCCCAAAGAGCCAACACACCGGCGCGCACTTGCGCGCTGTAAGGTTTTTATGAAGCCAGAGACCACAGCGCTGGTGGCAAACAACGCCGTCAATAAAGGCGATGTGCTCGGAGCAGCTCGAATCGCCGGTATCCAGGCATCAAAACGCACGCCAGATCTCATACCGCTGTGTCATCCTCTTTTGATTGGATCGGTCTACATTAACTTCACCCTGGGGGACACCTTCGTTGAAGTCGAGGCCCAGGTTGAGACGGTGGATCGAACTGGTGTAGAGATGGAGGCTCTTACTGCAGCATCGATTGCCGCCTTAACGATCTACGATATGTGCAAGTCATACGATCGGTCGATGGTAATCGGTGAACTCGCACTGTGGGAGAAAACCGGCGGGAAGTCAGGTAGTTGGCGACGCGAAGAGGGGGAATGAGCGTATGCAGGCTGAAGTAGTGGCGATTCTCATCGTCGGTTGGTCCTTGGTGCTTATGCAACCTTTCTTCAGCGCTCGAAGGCGCAAAGACTATCTCCGGTCTATTGTGACCTTTCGCCAACAGCTGTGGGCGCTTGAGACCGGCATCCAGAGTCGGCCACTTGTTCAGCCAAGAAGCACGAATCGTCCGGCACGCTCCTCGACGGCAGCTTCATTGCCGCCGTACCGTCGCAGGCAGAGAACGCTTGCTTCTCTCGGTGGCTCACTACTCATTGGAATCTTGTTGATCGTCGTCGCAGCACCGATCGGGTTGCTGCTCACCACCATCAGCCTGGTTTCGATAACGGTTTTCCTCGCCCTTGCTCGAGCAAGCCACAATGCGACTCGTGCTCGTCCGACCTATGCCACGTCACGACAGGGCTTGGCGAGTTCTCGCGGCACCACATCAGAGCGAGCGATCGCCTGAGAACCGGATAGACTGGTTCACGCGGGGGTGTAGCTCAGCTGGTAGAGCGCTACGTTCGCAATGTAGAGGCCGAGGGTTCGAGTCCCTTCACCTCCACTCGTCGTGTCCGACCGAAATACTACGAGTAGCCCGCCTGCTTATCATCCTTTAGGCAAGATACGAACCTGCCGCCTGGTTGCATGCCACCGTTCTCGACACCGATTCTTTGCGCTCCGATTCGCCGCCGGCCAAGAGCAACCACCCCATAATGCCCGCGCAGGTGAGCCTAACGCCCGCCTGCATCGTCGTGGGGTCGGCGCCGACCGACTCAACGACGCGGCGGCCAACGTCGCTCTTTTGCCATGAAGGCACTTGCTAGGCAAACCTTTTCACCCATCACCGCACAATTGGAAACGTCGCCGGCATCACCCTCGCGAGGTCGTGGACCAGATCGTTCTGCTCACAAGTGGAGTGATCCACTGCTTTTCGAATACGTCGCCTTTTGGGACGTCAGTATTGTGGCACGAGATTCCCGCTCTGTTGCTGGTCTCGGGTCGCGGAATCGAACTCGCTGGTCTGTGGCTCGATTCCATGAATCCGGAAGAGATGATGGAGTTACAAGGACAGCCGCGCCTGATTCTCGAGTAAGGACGGTGGACCCGCAGTACCTACCATCGACCATCAGATTACTGGCGCAAACAGCGGCGAAGCTCAACGAGTGCCCGCACACCATCGACATCATGAGTTGTGAATTTGCCTCAGCGAAGTCGCAAGTAACAGGGTCCGAGCGAAGGAAGTTGTCCTGAATCAGGATAGGTCGTAGTCCTTTGCCTTAACGTCCTCACCGGATCGGTGAACCATCTCGGGTTTGTTACAGACTCCCACGGGGACGGGGTTGCTGTAGTACGGGCCAAACGCTAAAAACTTCACATCAGCTAGGCGCATGATAGAATCGTGCCTAGGTCAGTCAAACAATGGAAGTGATCTTCTTGGGAGGCCAACGGTGCGTACAAGCAATCAGGTAGACCGAGAGAAGCAGCTTGCAGCCGAGGCCGCCGCAGAGCTTGTCGAAGACGGCATGACCGTTGGTCTTGGGACGGGTTCAACCGTCGGCTTTCTCTTGCCGGCGCTTGCACGCCGCCATCGCAAAATCCGCTGCGTCGCTACCTCCCCTCATACCGCTGATCTCGCGCGACAGCTTGGTATCGATGTAGCGCCATTCACGAAGCTCGCCATCCTCGATCTAGCAATCGACGGCACCGATCAAATCACCCCAGATGGCTGGCTTATCAAAGGAGGAGGAGCCGCCCACACGCGCGAAAAACTCGTTGCCATCACTGCCAATCGCTTTATCGTGATCGCTGATTCGACGAAACCAGTTGCTGTGCTCAAAGGCCCAATCCCGATCGAGCTGCTCGCCTTTGGTCTTGGCTCGACTCTTCGCCGTTTAGGCGATGTCATCCTCAGAGCAGTGCCATCTAGCCCTGATGGCGGTATTATCGCCGATTACCATGGACCACTGATGAATCCAAGAGAGACAGCTGCTCGACTCTCTGGCACCCCTGGCCTCATCGAACACGGTCTCTTCCCCCCAGAGATGGTGACTACGGCGATCATCGGACGAGGAGACCAAGTTGAGGTGATCGATTACCAAGGCGGCAAGTGACCATCACAAGCCGTAGGGGACTTTTTAGCTAATCGAAGCAGTGTAAATCTGTTCAATCGCGATCTTGAGTTCCGCAGTAAACGCCTCGTCACTCATGTCGACGTGGAGGCCTTCGGTAAGTGCTCGTGAGAAACTCGCGATCATCTTGTGGTTGTGAACGAGTCGTTCGATCGCCTGTTGACGGGTGTACCCTCCAGAGAGCGCCACGACGCGCACCACCTTGGGATGCTCCATCAACGAGGCATAGTAATCATCACGCTCGGGTAGCGTAAGTTTGAGCATGACCAACTGATCATCATCCAATGCATCAAGTCCCTTGAGAAGGGCGTCTCGAAGCAGGCTCTCGGCAACTTGCTTGTCCGGGCTAGCGATATCGATCTCGGGTTCAAGAATGGGGATGAGGCCTTTGGCAAGGATGCTCCTGGCGATCTCGAATTGCTGGTCCACCACCGCCTGTACGCCAACGGGATCGGCTAGCTGGATAAAAGACCGCATCTTTGTACCGAAGACTCCCTTTGCGATCGCCTTGTCCAACAGGGCATCCAAGCCGGGCATCGGGTTCATGCAGCGGGCCCCGTTGGCCTCAGGGGCCAGACCCTTATCGACCTTCACGAAGGGAACCACCTGCTTGTGGCCCCACAGATAGGTCGCGGCATCGACCCCCGCAAACTGTCGATCGAGCGTGTCTTCAAAGAGGATAGCTCCGAGGACATGATCACCGCCAAAACTCGGATTGGTAACGATTCTCTCTCGCATGGCGTGCATCAGCGATAGCATCTGTTCGTCCGAATCGTAGGACTCGCGAGGAATACCATAGAGCTCGAGGGCGCCAGGTGTACTTCCACCACTTTGATCGAGCGCCGCAATAAAGCCAGCACCGCGGGTCATCTGTTCAAGCTGTTCCGTGTTCATACCTGTCTCCGATCTGATGAGATTCGTCAAGCTTGGATCCTTCCGCTAAGGCTAACACGGACCTAATTCAATCGATCCGCCCTCCCGTAATCGATCCCCTCACCGCATCAGCACAACGATCACAAGACACCTGGAATGAGCGCACTGATCGACCTCACCCATGGCTTGAGCCCACGTCACGGCACCGCAACGAGGTGACAACTGTGGGTGCAAGAGATTGCGGAGGAAAAGCCTGAGTGGCTTCGGACACTGCGAGCCATACATTTCTGACAGCACACTCCTTCCAGCACCGCCTTGGCTGATCTTGGGAGATGCGCGGTCGGACACCACCATTGACCACCCATGGTTCACGACAAGATCCATCTTGACCCCAGGATCTGAGTCCGCACCCATCTGGGACTCTCCCCAGCCATCTAGCACGAGCCTGTCAGGCATTGAGATGCTCCCATTTGGCGGCCCATGACACTGTCGTCTACAATCTGTTTGTCGCGACAATGACCGCTCTCTCTTGAGATACCCGAATAGACCGGTCTTGGCGATGGATCAACGAGTTGGCGAGGAGCGGACGTGACCACTGAAAGTAGAAGACGCATCACTGTGGCTCAGGGGGACGGAATCGGCCCCGAGATCATGGAGGCGACGCTGCGAATTCTCGCCGAGGCGGGGGCAGATCTCGAGATCGAACGGATCAAGGTTGGAGCACAGGTCTTTGACCAAGGGATTACCTCGGGAATCGAACCAAAGGCATGGGATTCGCTGCGGCGCACCAAGGTCCTCTTAAAGGCGCCGATCACAACTCCACAAGGTGGCGGATTCAAAAGCGTCAACGTCACCATTCGCAAAACTTTTGGCCTCTACGCCAACATTCGACCCTGTATCTCTTACTCTCCTTTCATACCCACCCAACACCCGGGGATGGATCTCGTCATCGTCCGTGAAAATGAAGAAGACCTCTATGGCGGCATCGAACATCGTCAGACCCAAGATGTGTTTCAAACCCTCAAACTTATCACCCGACCCGGCAGCGAACGCATCATTCGCTATGCCTTTGAATACGCACGCCGCTACCATCGCCACAAGGTGACAAGCTTCACCAAAGACAACATCATGAAACTCTCCGACGGCACCTTCCACAAGATCTTCGACGAGGTGGCGGCCGAGTATCCGGAGATAGAGGCCGAGCACTGGATCATCGATATTGGCACGGCGAAACTTGCCACCGCACCCGAGCAGTTCGATGTCCTCGTCCTGCCAAACCTCTACGGCGACATTTTATCTGACGTAGCCGCCGAGATCACCGGCTCCGTCGGGCTGGCCGGTAGCGCCAATATCGGCGATGAGATCGCCATGTTCGAGGCCATTCATGGCTCGGCACCCCCACTAGCTGGCCACAACATCGCCAACCCCTCTGGTCTCTTGATGGGCGCCGTCCTGATGCTGGTCCATCTGGGCCTCGGGTCGGTTGCGACTCGGGTCCATAACGCATGGCTCTGCACGATCGAAGACGGCATTCATACCCCTGACATCTATACCGATGGGGTATCAACAAAGAAGGTGGGCACCGACGCCTTCGCTGATGCCGTCATCGAGCGACTGGGCCGGACCCCGGAGCGACTCCTTGCTGCTCACTACCCAGCGTCAGAGGAGCCGATCATCGTCAAGCTCAAAGAACGTCCAATAGAGATCAAGACGCTTGAGGGAATCGATATCTTTCTCGAGTATCGGGGGGACGTGAACCAGCTTGGACAGCAGATCGAAGCGCACCTCAACCCGAACCTCACGTTGGTCATGATCAGCAATCGTGGGCAAAAAGTCTATCCAAATGGAGCTGCTGAGACGTTTTGCGTCGATCACTGGCGCTGCCGGTTCCAGGCACGTGTGCCTGGGGCTACTATCACTACTGCGGATCTGATCGACCAGCTGAATCGGCTCGACGCAGCAGGGCTCCCGTTCATCAAAACAGAGGGGCTCTACGCCTTTGACGGCGTACCTGGATATTCCCTGAGCCAAGGGCAATAGACACGCACAGGGCGTCGACTAGGAGGTCAGTGCTCGCGCACTCGTCAGATCGAAGCCAAGAGCACCGCCAGGAGACCCGTCAAGAAAATCCCATCGAAGGTCCCGGCACCGCCGATGGAGACGATGGATGCGCCGAGCGTCCTCGTCTTGTTGAGATTCGAGAGGTCAGCGCCGATGAGAACGCCCATCACACCGATGATGTAGGCCAGTGCTGCGAGGTAGTGAATCGTTAGCAACGAGGCCAGGATAACCGCCATCAGAGCCGGCAGGAGGATCGGCACTGCGATACCCACGCCACGGATAGGACGAGCAACCAATCGCACCACAACTGCTGCAATAACGACCCCGATGAGCGCCAGCAGCTCGAGGTGGTCGTGCACAGCTAAGTAGATTGAGAGAACCGTTGGGATCACCGCGCCGCCTACATTGACCGCAATCGAGGTCTCGCTTGGGCGAGGTGGGGTCGGGATAACATAGCGGATCCCAAGGAAACTGATCGAACGCTCCACCGGCTCCTCTATCGGGTTTTGCAGTCTCGCCACTGGAATGTTGATAAAACTCCCGACAATCGTCGCGACAAGAATGAGCAGCAACCAACCGGGCGCGATGCCAATCCGCTGATAGGCAAATCTGAGAAGATCGAGACCAAGGAGTGCGACTAGCACAACGAAGAGCAGAGCGAGGGCAAGATAGAACGGCCACGCCAAGGCCCAGTAGACGGATCGACGCATAACTTACAGTCCCTCCTCCCCCTTAACCTAACACCGTTACTGCACACACGCCTGGCATCGGTATCAAGTCTTCGAGATTTTGTGCCGAAGCACTACGGCAGACAGGCCCACCACAACCTCGAAGAACAAGTCCAGAACCCTTGAACGTGACGATCTCAGTCTAGAACGCGCTAAATTAGAGGGAGATCTACTCGACAAAGGAGTCGAAGTTGACACTTACAACGAAGAAGCTTGGGAAAAATCCGGTCTTTAGCGGATTGAAGGAACGTCTACGAGAACTTGAATCCCAATTGGGTTCGCCTGAGAAACGCAAAGCTTTTCTCGGATTCGCTCGTTCGTTCACCGCCCACATCGATCCCGAAGAAGAGACGGCCTTCTCTACCGATTTTGTTATCGCAGCCCTCACGGCCCAGCTCCACACCTTGGATACCGTTACGGCCGAGGACATGTGCGTGATGGAGATTGTCCGTGGGTCAGATGTCCTGCGCATACGCTGTCGACCCGAGGGTGTCTCTGAGCTCGAATCCGTCTTCTCAACGATGCGCGCCCCAGGCACCATGATCTCCATTGTCAGTAACGACATGGAGTTTCTTGTCGACACCTTCCTCCAGACCATCCGTGAGAAGTCGGATCGGCTTACCACGATTCACCCCATCCTCGAGCGCGCCGATCTCGCCCGTTGTGGGTGCAACGTTGCCTCAGCACAGTCAACCGAGCTCGTCTCATTTTTCGCCGCCCAGATCCCGATGACGGTAACCAAGGTCGAGGCCGAGCAACTCTTGCGCACGCTGGCCAAACGGTACCAACAACTCCACCACTTCAACAGAGACCGGGATCGTATGCTCTCTGATCTCCTTCACCTCATCGAGGAGCAGGAGTTTCCCATCAACGGCAAGACTGAGATTCCCATCAGCAGCTCTGCCTTTTCTCACTTTTTACCGTTTGCCGAGATTCGACGTCCAAAGAAAGGGCAACGGCTTGACCTCGGCATTACCCGTGAGGACGTCGCCATCGACCGGCACTGGCCACGTAATATTGGCACGAACTATCACATCCAGGTGCTTCCAGCACGATCCGAGATTCTTGACTTTTCGCAACTCCGTGCCGTCTCTTTCAAGGCACCTGAAGGAGAGGTTGACTTTGTCGGGATTTTCCGCCCCCAACGAACCGGGTCGATTGGACTCGCCGTCCCAGAGGTCGCCGATCGTCTCGAAACCGCCCGCAAGCGACTGAATCTACTCCCCACCAGTCACTCCTACCGTGTCCTGCAGGACTTTGTCACCTCGCTCAACATCGATACGGTGCTGGCGTTACCGATGAACGACTTTCTTGAACTCGCGCGAGCGGGCCTCTTGGTCGAAGAGGTCTCACGCACCCAGGTCTTTTTGAGCCAAACACCGACAGGTCCGCGCCGCCTTCTCGTCTTGGTTCCAGGTGACAGAGTCGAATTTGGCATTGAGGATCGAATCGACGACACACTCTCAAACTTCTGTGACGGTGTCCCGAAGCGAATTGGCCGGTTCTTCTCCGAACGCCGCCTCGTCTTAGAGTACATCCTTCTTGGCTCATTGACTCCCGAGGGGCTCGACAAGCTCGCCGAGGAGCTTGACCGTGTCACTACCCCGTGGAGAACAAGAATCCGCACGAAACTTCGCCAAGAGGTGGACCAAGACGTATTGCCACGCGTACTTGGTGCGTTAGACCTGGTCGCTGAATCCGTTGAGGAGAGCTATCAACAGGAAGAGAACGACGATTTCATCATCTCCGACCTCACCGCCATCGCTGAACTCTTAGAGTCCGATCGCCGACTGTCAACACGTCTCCTCGTCGATGTCAATGGAGAGCTACGACTCCATTTAATTCTGATCGGGAGTCGACTCTCGCTGTCGCAGATATTGCCGGTAATCGAGAATTTCGGGCTGAAGGTCTCGGATGAACAGCCGTACCGAGGCAGAACCGGGAACCGAGAGCTCTGGATCATCGACCTAGGTCTTGTCGTCGACGGCGATGAGGCGCTGCAACGTCTTGGTCATGGACGGGTCCGCGAGCGGGTAGAGCAGTCGTTGGCTGCTATTTGGCGCGGCGATGAGGAGAACGATCAGCTCAATCAGCTTGCCATTACCGCTGAACTCAAACCAGACGAGATCGCGGTCACAAGGGCGCTTGCGAGCTATATGAGGCTTACCAACTTGGGATATTCCGAAGCCTACTGCCAGCAGGCTTTGGTGAATCAACCAACGCTTGCTCGCACATTGGTGCGTCTGTTCTACACCCGCTTTGACCCCGAGATCTCCGAGCTTGACCGCGACGAGTCCACTGAACGTTTGATCGCATCACTAGAGGAAGAATTGAGCAATGTGAGTTCGCTCGATCAGGACAAAGTGCTACGGGGCATGGAGGAACTCATTCGTGCGATGCTTCGCACTAACCTCTTCCAAGCAGACCGCAAAGCGGTGGCCTTCAAGATCGACCCTCGAAACCTCAGCTTCCTTCCTGATCCAAAGCCACGCTACGAAATCTATCTACGGAACGAGACCACCGAGGCCGTTCACCTGCGCGGTGGCCCGGTCGCACGAGGCGGTATCAGATTTTCTGACCGGATGGAGGACTTTAGGACCGAGATTTTGGGCCTCATGAAGGCACAAACGGTAAAGAACGCCGTCATCGTGCCAGTCGGCTCCAAGGGTGGCTTTATCGTGAAAGACCTCGACCCGAAGAGTCGCAATGCGGCCAAAATCGAGCGTTCGTATCGCATCTTCATGGAGACGTTGCTTTCACTGACCGACAACCTCGTGGCCGGCAAAATCGTTCCTCCCCAGGACACGGTTTGCCACGATGGCCCTGATCACTACCTCGTCGTCGCTGCCGACAAGGGAACGGCGACCTTCTCCGATATCGCGAACGAAATCGCCGTAGCTCATGGTTACTGGCTTGGAGATGCCTTTGCCTCGGGAGGTTCCCATGGCTTTGACCACAAAGAGATGGGCATCACCGCCAAGGGCGCCTGGGTCTCGGTGGAGCATCTCTTTGACGCCGTCGGCATCGACATCGCACGGACTCCGATTCGAGTTGTAGGAATTGGCGATCTCTCTGGTGATGTCTTTGGCAACGGTACGTTACGATCCCACCAACTCAAACTCATCGCGGCATTCGACCACCGCCATATCTTCCTCGACCCGGATCCAGAGCCAGAGGTCTCGTGGCAGGCACGGTCCGCTATCTTTTCACGCGGGGCAGGCACAACGTGGGAGGACTACCCCGAATCTGCCATCTCCGCCGGTGGTGGTGTCTATCCGCGCAACGTCAAGGGTATCAAAATATCGTCCCAGGCTGCAGAGGCCCTTGGAATACCGGTAGCCATCTACGAGCCCAATCAGCTCATCAGGCATATTCTCCAAGCGCCGGTCGATCTCCTGTTTAACGGAGGCATCGGCACCTACGTCAAGGCCACATCGGAGGCCAATGTAGAGGTCGCTGACAAGGCCAATGATGCGGTTCGGGTCAACGGCAACGAGGTCCGTGCTCGAGTCATCGGTGAAGGCGGCAACCTCGGGATGACCCAGCTCGGTCGCATCGAATACTGTCTAAGCGGCGGCCGGTGCAACACCGACTCCATCGACAACTCCGCTGGCGTCGATACCTCCGACCACGAGGTAAATATCAAGATCGCTCTAGATGCGCTCGTGCATGAGGGTGCGCTCACCGTCGACCAGCGCAACGAGATACTAACCCAATGTGTCTCCGAAGTTGAGACACAGGTGCTTGCCGACAACGTCTATCAGAACTGGGCACTCTCGGCTGCGGAGGCGCGCTACGACCACTCGTGGGGAGAGATCACCCGGCTACTTGGCCATCTTGTACAGTACGCAGGCCTTGCCCCAGCCGTTGAACACTTACCCGATCCTTCAGTCGCCGCGGCCCATCCACCGGCGAGGAAGTTGACAAGGGCCGAGTTATCCATCATCATCTCGTACGTAAAGTTGGACCTCAATCAGCAACTCATGGAGAGTTCCCTGTTGGACCACCCGTTAACCGATGGGCTCTATGAGGAGTATTTCCCATTGCCGGTTCGCCAGCGTATCAAGCAGCTGTCACTTGGGCACCCGCTGCGCCGCGAACTGATCGCCACCACGATCGCTAACGTCATCGTCAACCATGTCGGAGTCTTTGGCGTCCAAGCCATCGCCGCGGCTGCAAACATCTCGATCGTAGAAGCCGCCGAATACGTCTACTTGGCACTCCTGCTCACGGATGCTCGTACGAGCGTACGCCGGCTACTTTGGTCCGCGGGGACCTCCTTTGACGCACGGATGTCCGCCTATCTCGGTTTCCAGGATCTGGTTTGCACCTCTGCCCTCGAACTACGACTCGTCATCGGCGAGCCAGAAGGTCTCTTGGATACCGATAATCTCAGTTCACTGGTCAGCAATGTCAAAACGGTCGCACACCAGTTAAGCCTGCGTGATGACCTGCCTACGAGTTGGCAAGAGCGAAGAGCGCGGATGTCCGAGGCGGAACTCGACACCCAAGCGGCCGATCTCCTTGTTCCTGGAAGGGCGCTGGCACTCTACCTCTCGCTGCTCGTGGACCAGGAACACAGGGTGGAGGACCTTGAGGAGTTCACCGATCGGCTGTATCGCCTTGAGCTCGAAAGTGGGATCATCAATACCCGCGAATTGCTCTCCGATATTGCTACCTCTGACCTCGCTTCTGTACTCGCGCAACAACAAGTACAAGATCGCTTGAACAACCTGTCGCGCAGTATTTTTCTGGGGCAGGCGCTCGATGCAACCATTACGGAGGCGGTGGCGCATGTCGCCGAGAACCTTGAGCGAGGGGAGATGCTTCAGGCCCTCTTGGAGAGTCTGAAGTTCTAACAGCCATGATGCCGTCATCGGTATCGCTGAGTGAATGATGGCTACGTCGATGGTACGAGCGTGCCCTTCGAACCATTTGCGTGTCAGTCGCCCCCATCTCGGGGTACCGCGGCAATACGTTCAGCACCTGACTGGCTGCCAAATCGATCGACATGCACGTAGGGCAAAAGGGGGCGCCGCGCCTGCCAATCCAGCCTCTCTAGGTCGGGGACCTGTTCAAAGTGCGTGACCGGACCAATACAGAGCCAAGCGATTGGCCGCACGCCGACAGGAAGCCCCACAAGATCGGCGAGAAACTCCTCGCGATAGAAGGAGACCCACCCGACGCCGATCTCCTCCGCGGTTGCAGCGAGCCAAAGGTTCTCAATCGCTAAGCACACGGAATAGAGTCCCGCATCAGCGATCGCATGACGACCAAGGACGTGAGGAGAGCCACGCTCTGGATCGTAGGTTACCACGATGCCGAGGCTGGCATCGAGGATTCCCTCGATCTTGATTCCACGGAAACGCGCTCGCGACTCGTCATCCAGACTGGCCGCGAAAACGGCTCGTTCATGCTCGACATGAGCATGGAAAGCTCGGCGGGTCTCACCCGCCTCGACCAAGACAAAATCCCAGGGTTGGGACATCCCAACGCTCGGTGCGCTATGGGCTGCCGTCAAGATCCGCCCGAGCACCTTGGGATCCATCGCCCCGCCATTGAATTGACCCCGGACGTCCCGACGCCCGAAGACTACTTCATAGAAGCTGTCCTTGTCCATGGATATCCCTTCTCTTCACAAACCTCGCTCAAGGCTACTAGCCTTTTTGGTGTGCAGACAATCAGACAACGCCAGTGAATACGATGCGCGGCCTTCGGAACAGGACTTCAAATCCTGTTTCAGTGAAGGACATCGACAGCAGAACACTCGGTCGAGCCTGGCAGGTGACCAAGGAGTTTCGCTTTGGTATCGTCGCCTACCTTGTGGCGATTTTGCTCGGAGCACTCTTCGGTTCCCTCACTCCTCTGCTCTTTAAGGACCTCATCAACAATGCCATTCCGCGAGGTTCACTTCACCTGTTGATCATCTACACGGTCATCCTCGGCATCCTCACGCTCGCCCAGACCGGAGTCGGTGTGTTCAGCCGCTACCTTCAGTCCGTAATCGGAGAGGGGATCATTTACCGGCTACGAATCCGTCTCTTTGAACACATGCAAACCCTCTCCCTCAGCTTCTTCACCCATTCGCAGACTGGCTCGATCATCTCGCGAGTCAACAACGATGTCGTTGCCTCGCAGCAGGTCGTTGGAACGCTCGGCTCGCTGGTCTCAGACGTCGCCACCCTCGTGTTTACGCTCTTTTTCATGTTCGAACTCTCCCCAGAGGTGACCGCTCTCGCATTGCTGATCGTGCCGGTACTGATCATCCTCGATCGCCTGCTCGGCAAGCGTCTTACCCAGTACGCTCGGGTCCAGATGCAGGCGAATGCGGAGATGACCGCCTTCGAACAGGAACGCTTCAACGTCTCTGGATCGTTGCTGGTCTCGTTGTTCGGCAACAGGAACCGGGAATCTCAGCAATTTCGAACCCAGGCAGCCGATGTCCGAGAGGCTGGCATCCGTTTTGCACTTTTTGGACGACTGTACTATAGCGCCTTGGCACTCATGGGTGGCATCGGGACGATAGCGGTGTACGCCATCGGTGGAGACGAGGCGCTCCACCACGCGCTCACACTTGGTGCCCTGGTAGCCCTGGCACAGTACGTGACGAAGCTCTTCGCGCCCCTCACCGATCTCTCCTCGGCCCGTGTCAACCTTCTTCAAGCTCTTGTGAGCTTCGACCGGGTCTACGAGGTGCTCGACCTCACGCCCGAGGTGCAGAACCCGACCCATCCCATCCACCTTGCCCATCCAAGGGGACGCATCGTCTTCGACCATGTCAGTTTTCGTTACCCAAGCGCAACCCCGTTGGCGAGTCTTGCCAAGAACCCGACACTGACCAAGGCTCCCACGGAGGAGTATGCGCTGTCTGACATCACCATCACCTTGGCCGAAGGGACGATGACAGCGCTCGTGGGACATTCAGGCGCTGGCAAAACCACCGTGACGAACCTGATCACTCGCCTCTATGACCCAATCGATGGGTCGATCACCCTCGACGGTGTTGATCTACGCCAGCTCGATCTGGAGGAGTTACGAGCACTCGTCGGTGTCGTCTCTCAGGATCCCTTTCTCTTCCATGACACCGTGAGGTCTAACCTCCTATATGCCAACATCCACGCGACCACCCAAGACCTCCTCCACGCGGTCGAAGCGAGTCAACTAGCCGAACTCATCGACCGCCTTCCCCAAGGGCTCGACACGCTGGTAGGCGAACGGGGTTACCGACTCTCAGGTGGTGAGAAGCAACGCCTGTCGATCGCCCGAGTCCTGTTGAAGGACCCGAGAGTCGTCGTCCTCGATGAAGCCACCTCGAGCTTGGACTCCACTAACGAGGCGCTCATCCAGGGGGCAATTCAACGTACCCTGCGAGGCCGGACGTCGCTCGTCATCGCCCACCGACTCTCCACGGTTTTGGACGCCGATACGATCGTGGTCCTCGATCACGGCCAGGTCGCTGAGGTCGGTTCGCACCAGGACTTGCTGATTCAGCAGGGACTCTACGCAAGCGTCTTCGAACGGCAGTTTCGATCACCAGGGGCTACCGACTTACCGGCACCTACCCCCGAAACGATCGACTAACGCCGATGAGCGCTGCTGACCTCTGCTGCAGCGCCTGGCATCTCGACCCGTAGCGGAGCTCATCGACGTGGAAACGTCACAAATTTAACAAAAATGTCGACCTGTCCCTGCGAATGGTACTAGGTTTAGCACAATCGAAGTCCACAATGGCTTCGACGGCTAATGACAAGGCCAGAGACAACAAAATGGGAAGTCAGGGGGACCTACTCAATGCAGATAAACAAAACTACCGAAGGGGGGCGCTTACGACGCGAGATGTCGTATATCGACCTCAGCTTCGCGGGCCTCGGTGCGATCATCGGGTCTGGGTGGCTCTTCGGTGTGCTCTACGCAGCAAACTACGCTGGTCCAGCCGCCATCTTGGCATGGATCATCGCAGCGATCATCGTCACCTTCATCGCGCTCGTCTACGCCGAGCTCTCCGGCATGTTGCCCGAGGCCGGTGGAATCACAAGATTTCCGCACTTCTCCCACGGTTCGCTCGTCGGCTTCATCATGAGCTGGGGTGCATTCCTGGGATACGCGGCAGTACCAGCTATCGAGGCAGAAGCGGTCGTCCAGTACGCCGAGCACTACATCACCTCGTTCCAGAACAACAAGACCTTAGACTTTGTGGTCGAGGCCATCATTCTCCTCATCTTCTACGCGATCAATATCTACGGGGTCAAGGTCTTTGCCAAGATCAACAGTGTGGTGACGTTCCTCAAGTTCGTCACGCCGACACTGACGATCATCGTGATTCTCTTCGTCGCCAAGCACTGGGGTAACTACACAGCGACCACGGCCCATGGATCGGGCTTCATGCCCTATGGCACCGCTGGCGTCTTCATTGCCATCTCCTCAGGAGGTATCATCTTCTCCTTGCTCGGCTTCCGGCAGGCGGTCGATATGGCTGGTGAGGCGAAGAACCCACAGCGCGATGTACCACGGGCCATCCTCACCGCGATCCTTCTTGGAGCGTTGGTCTACACCCTGGTTCAGGTCGTCTTCATCGCTGCGCTTCCACCAAATGCGATCGCCAAGGGTTGGGCTGCGTTGGCCTATACCTCACCATTCGCCCAAGTAGCGACCATCATCGGCCTAGGTTGGCTTGCATCGATCCTCTACGCCGATGCCGTCCTCTCGCCGTCAGGCACCGGACTGGTTTACCTCTCCTCTGGTGGGCGCGTCGTACTCGGCTCAGCTCGTAACAACTATCTCGGGAACAAGTTCCGGAGCGTCTCCGAACGTTTCGGCGTTCCAATCTGGGCCATGTCCATCACCGTGCTTTTCGCCATTATCTTCTTGCTCCCCTTCCCGAGCTGGCAGAGCCTAGTGGGGGTCATCTCCTCGGCGACGGCCTTCACCTATGTGATGGGTCCAGTCTCGCTCGCCGTCTTCCGCAAGTACCACAATGACAAGCACCGTCCCTTCCGGTTGGGTGGAGCCAAAGCCTTTGGCTTGCTGGCCTTCATCGGTGGCACGCTCATCATCTACTGGTCAGGTTGGGGAGTTGACTGGAAGCTCGTTGTCGGCATTCTCGGTGGAACCGCTATTTACCTCATCGCCTCTATGGCGGGAGCGCCTGTCGAAAAAATCACACGTGAGGACTGGAAGTCCGGCATCTGGCTACCGGTCTATCTCCTCTCCATGCTCGCCATCGCCTACTTTGGTGCGGCACGGTTTGGCGCTCCGTTCAACCATAACAAGGGGTTCATCCACTACCCCTATGACATCGTCGTCGATATCATCGTGGCCATTGTCTTCTACACCTGGGCCGTTGCCTCGGGTCGTAATAGTGAGGACACTGAGCAGGCCTTCGCCCGGGCAGCTGAGCTCCGTCGCGGAATCCAAAATGGTGAGGCAAGTCTCGCCGACTAGCCGGTCGGTAGGAGTCCTTGGCCTCCCAACGGGCCAAGGGCTTCGCGCCCACAACTGATCATGAGAAGAGGGCGGTGCTGTTGCACCGCCCTCTTCTACGTTCTTGTTCTCGCGAAAACCGTCCCGGTGCTTTTAGGCTTTACTGACCGAGGTAGTACTCGCTTAAGTACTTCTCACCCTCATCGCAGAGGACTGTGACGATCGTTCCAAACTCGGGATGGCGCTCCTTCAAGCGTCTGGCCGCCACTAGATTGGCACCAGAACTCGGACCAACCAAATAACCCCGCTGCGCAAGTGCATACATCTCCGTGATGGCATCCAAACTGGTCACCGCCACCAACTCGTTCACCTCATCATGGTGGCGCGCAAAGATGCCAGGAATAAAACCATCGGCGATACCCTCGATCTTGTGGTGATGAACCTCACCACAGAGGATTGTGCACGACTCATCGGGCTCCATGCCGACCACCCAACAGGATGGATTGGCGGCATGCAGGCATTGCCCGACTCCGATCAGGGTGCCACCCGTGCCAACACCCATGACAAAAGCGTCCGGTAGACGCCCATCACCGAGATCAGCAAGGATCTCAGGTCCAAAAACCTCCCGGTTCTCCTCTACATTGAGCTCAGAGTCGAACTGACCTGGGCAATAAAAACCCGGTTGTGCTCCAAGCAGTCGCGCCTCCTCGAGCGCATTGTTGACATGGAAATCCCCTATCTCACGGACCTGCGCTCCAAAAGCCCTGGATATCGCCACTCGTTCACTGCTGAGACCCTCTGGCATGATCACCAGCATCTTGTAGCCTTTGACCGCCGCCACCATACTGAGCGCGTTACCGGTATTCCCGCTCGAAGCCTCGACGATGGTCATCCCGGGTTCCAACAGGCCCTGTTCCTCTGCCCGCTCGATCATGTACTTCGCGATGCGCGCCTTGATCGAGCCCGATGGATTGAGATACTCGAGCTTGGCAAAAATTCCCTCCTCTACCTGCACCAGTGGAGTCGATCCAATGTGAGCGAGAAGATCAGAACCGAGTTGTGTCGCCATTGACCCTTACCCCCTTGTAATTACGCAGTCTTTACCAGAAAGAATAGCTCCGCCAAACGCCCATCCGCGAGACCCGCGGCAGCGGCTCCCATGGCGAGCCAGCCTCGAACCATCGTACGCATTCCCTCAGGATCGGGTAGTTGACTCTTGTGTTGTTCAATTGCCTCAAGCTTGGCATCAAAGGTATCGGTCACATCCACGTAGTGCGTCGGGTCAGGGTACGCCATCAGCGCCACATCGAGCACCGTATGCGCCTCAAGACCCTGTTCTAAGAGGTCGCGATGGGTAAAGGGATTGCGAGCATCCGGATAGACCGCGCAGAGCGCTGCTTCACCAGCCGCGAGATGATCGGGGTGCGACGAACCGATACGAGCAAAATTGCGCGTCGGAGATTGGCAGAGCACACGTTCGGGCCGGAACCGTCGGATCATCGCGGTGATATCGTGTCGCAACGGCATCGACACCTCGAGTGATCCATCGTGATAGCCGAGAAATTCAACCGTATCGACGCCGACCACCTTCGCGGCAGCCCGCTGTTCACGTCGACGAATCGCGGGTATCTCGGAACGCGCGATGCTCGGGTCGAAGCCACCCGCATCACCGTCGGTGACGATGCAGTAGGCAACCTCCGTGCCTTGCTTGCGCCATGCGGCAATCGTACCAGCGATGCCGAAATCCACATCGTCTGGATGGGCAGTGATGACCAATACCGACTTCGCCGGCTCAAGTAGCGTCAGGGACATAGCTAACCTCCGTTTGTTCTCCCTCTAGCCTACCTCCAGGGTGGAGGCTCCCCTGATCGAGGTGGGCTACCCACAGAGCCCCGACGAAGGCACTCGCTGGTGTGGGAGAAAAAAGTAGACGCGCCCGCGTGAGGTCAGCTACTCACCATCACGCCTGTTACGCGGTGAACAGACCTCCGACACCCATGCAGCTCGCGCGGCCGCCTGCAGTCATCGTGTCACGCCCTCGACGAGTACTCATCTGTTGCGCAACGCAAGCGCATACTCGTAGGATCTGATCAGCTTTGGCACTCTTCCTCTCGCGACCCCCGGAGAACTACGCCGACGCAACTGATGCCACGCCCACCGCCCGAGCACCCAAAGATAGGAGAACAACAGGCCCGCCAGCGGGCCGACGATCGCTAGCGTTCGGTCGCCATTGGATCCAGACAATACCAACATGAAGCCTAGCATTTCGACCCCAAGGACGACCATCATCACCGGCTGCATTCGCCGCAAAGACTCCAGTCGCATCTTCTCCGCGAGGAGAAAGGTTGTCGGCACTTCATCGATCGTCAACCCTGGCTGCGGCAGCGGCGCTGCATCGAGAACACCCTGGCGATGCAGTTCCTTCACCGTTTTGCGCCATCGACGTTGTTGAGCGGGGGGATACTCGCGCAAGACTTGGGCATAGCTCGTTCTCTTACGACGATTATCGATGACCAGGATCACAGCGAGGGCGAGCCCCACCATCACCATGCCGCTCACCCAGGAGACGAAGACCATGCTCGCGAGTATAACAGATTCTGACGAACGATGGACCAAGTACGGCATTGTGCACCTCGGTCAGTCGACATCGCTCATCTGCCTCACCGGATTACGAGACGCGTCACCACACCCGGCCCCCGACTACCGGAGTGGCTCGATATGCGCTAGCCTGGAGGGATGACCGACTCCGTGAGACTTGCCTCGGGCGACAAGGCACCGTCATTTTGCCTACCAAACCAGTACTCAACACAGCGATGCCTTGAGTCACTCGCTGGTAAGGTCAGCATCGTCTACTTTTACCCGAAGGACATGACGCCCGGATGCACGCTTGAGGCCACTGACCTCAATGAGATGGGTGATCGGCTGAGGGAGCTCAACATTGAGCTCGTCGGCATCTCTCCCGACACCGTTGAGAGCCACTTGAACTTTGCCGAACGCTTTCATCTAGGGTTTGATCTTCTTTCCGACCCCAGCAAGGGCGTCATGGCCGCTTGGGGTGCCTACGGAGAAAAGATGAACTACGGTCGCAAGGTCGTTGGCGTCATTCGATCCACCTTTATCCTCAACCCAGATCTTACGATCGCTCATGCCCTCTATGCGGTCAAGGCCACCGGGCATGCCACACGCATCCTGCGCCTCTGCGAGGCGATGGCCCCATCACGCTAGCTCCACGACGCCGATGACGATGGCTGCAACAGGCGTTTGCTACATCGGGGTCACTTTGGAGGTAGCCACCTAGCGTTGTACGTCAAAACAATCACCCAAAGGAGAATCGAAAATGTCAGAAGCCGTCATTGTTGCCGCTGTACGTACCCCTATTGGCAGGGCCTTTAAAGGTTCGTTGATCAACGAACGACCCGATGACCTCTCGGGTCTCGTGATCGCCGAGCTGATGCGAAGACTGCCATCACTTGATCCAAGTCGCATCGACGACGTAATCTGGGGCGCCGCCCTCCAACACGGAGAACAGAGCATGAACCTAGGACGCAACGTCGCCGGGCTTGGGGGTCTGCCCGAGAGCGTTCCAGGAACCACCGTCAACCGGTTCTGCGCCTCCTCGCTCCAGGCGATCCGGATGGCCTTCCACGCGATCAAAGCCGGGGAGGGAGACGTTTTTGTCGCCGGTGGTGTCGAGAGTACGACCCGGTGCTCACTCAAAGGGTTCGATCCCGAGGACATGAACCCGCGCTTCACCGATACGACCCGCGCCGACTACATCGACGAGATGTACATCCCCATGGGCCTCACCGCCGAGAACGTCGCAAAGCAATTTGGAGTCACTCGTGAGGCGATGGATGCGTACGCTAAGCTCTCTCAGGATCGCGCGAGTGCCGCCATCAACTCCGGCTTTTTCGCAAGAGAGATCCTACCGGTCACGCGAGCGGATCAGAGCGTGATCAGCCAGGACGACGGGCCACGACCGAATACGACCATCGAAAAACTCGCCGAACTCAAGCCCGTCTTCCTGCCAGAGGGAACCGTCACTGCCGGCAACTCGTGTCCCCTTAACGACGGCGCTGCCGGCGTGGTGGTGATGTCAGACCGACTCGCCAATGAGCTCGGGCTCACTCCGCTTGCTCGCATCGTTGGGAGTGCGGTAACGGGAATCGCACCCGAGATCATGGGTGTTGGACCCATCGAGGCCATCAACAAAGTCCTCGCGCTCACCGGTCTCACGATCGAGCAGATGGACATCGTCGAACTGAACGAGGCCTTCGCCGCCCAGGTGCTGCCGGTGGCGCGCGAGACCCATATCTCGATTGAGGATCAACTCAACCCACACGGTGGGGCGATCGCGCTCGGTCACCCATTCGGCATGACCGGCGCTCGCATCATGACGACCCTCCTGAATGGCCTCGCCAGCACGAAGGGCCGCTATGGCCTCGAGACCATGTGCGTCGGAGGCGGGCAGGGCATGGCGATGATCGTCGAAAGGCTCTAGGAACCTGGCTACCACCCCCACTCGACTCATTCTGGTCCGCCACGGCACCACCCCGACCACCGGCAAAATCCTCCCCGGCAGGGCCGAGGGTCTCCACCTGTCCACGCGCGGGCTCCAACAGGCAACGGCGGTCGGCGAACAACTCGGCCCAAGGTACGGAACGGTTGATGTCGTTCTCGCATCACCACTCGAACGAGCTCGCGAGACGGCAGAACCACTGATCAGACGCCTCGACCAACCACTCGTCGTCGAGGAACGGCTGATCGAATGCGACTTCGGCGAGTGGACGGGAGCGACGCTGACCAAGCTCTACCGCAAACCCGCCTGGCGTGACCTCATGGCCCAAGCCGGGAACTTTCGCTTCCCCGGCGGCGAATCCATCCGGGAGGTCCTCGACCGCATGCTCGATCTCGTGAACGAGATCCGCCACCAACACAGCGGAGAGACCGTGGTTGGATTCACCCATGCGGATCCCATCAAGATTTTGGCCACAGAGGCCTTGGGCATCCATCTCGACCAGATGCATCGCATCTCCGTCGCTACCGCATCAATGACGGTCTTTGTTATCGGTGAATCGGGCATAAACTTGGACTCTCTCAACACCGGAGTGATGATTGGAGGAGCACCAGTTTGAGCGAATTGATCGATTTTGGTTCAGTGACCCACTTCACTGTCGGAACCCAAGGTGAGCCCGGCCATCGCGTCTTCCTCCTACAGGTCGGCTCAGGCCTCTTCCTGCTGACGGTCAAGGTCGAGAAGACGCAGGTGCTCGCGCTTGTTCAAGGGCTCACCACCGCGCTTGAGGAGCTCTCGCGTCCCCACGAACTCAGTGGTGACCAGTCACTCCTGGGCGACCTGACCCCAGCGTGGGCCGTCGGTTCCATCGAGATCGAGGTCGATGCGACCACCGAGCTGATCGAGATCGAGCTGCAAGAGCTCGCCGCCGAAGGCGCCGAGTCCGCGTCGGCACGTTTCATCATCACCCGAGAACAAGCGGCACAGTTCGCGATCACCGCCACCAGGCTGGTGGAGCAGGGACGCCCACCATGTCCACTGTGCGGTTACCCACTCGATCCACAAGGACACGCATGCCCGAGAACCAACGGCCATCGAGCTCCGAGCCTCTAGCAACCGAAGCGGAACTCACAACCGGCGAGGTAACCATCCTCGGAAGAATCGAGGCGAGTTCGAATGGAGCGCTCCTCGTCGAACTCGAGAGCGGCCACCTTGGGGTCTACAAACCTGCATCCCTAGAGCGACCGCTGTGGGACTTCACCGCTGGGCTTTTTCGACGAGAACGAGCAAGTTATGTGCTCGCTCGCCAGCTCGGGCTCGATTTCATTCCACCGATTGTCATCCGCGATGATCTCCCACTCGGGAGAGGATCGCTCCAGAGTTTCATCGATGCCAATTTTGACCTGCACTACTTTGAGCTCTACGGCGAGCCTGACCTACGTGACCGGTTCATCGAGATCGCCGCCTTTGACCTCGTCGCCAACAACGCTGATCGCAAGGCTGGCCATCTTCTACTTGATCAAGGTCGACACCTCTGGGGCATCGACAACGCCCTCTGCTTCCATGCTGAGCCCAAGCTGCGGACCGTGATTTGGGAGTTTGGTGGCGCTCCAATCACCCAGGAACTGCTCGATGCCATGACCCATGCAGCAGACAACCTGAACTCCGAGTTCACCCAGCTCCTCAGCCAGCGCGAGCGAAGAACGCTGGTTCATCGGCTACGCGTCGTGGCATCGATGCGCGAACTCATCGATCTCGACGTCGACGAACGCCCCTACCCATGGCCACTGATCTGAAAACCGTGACGGCATCTCATGAGCGATCTCATCCGTTGACCCCCCAGAATGCCACGGGTATCGTCTCATAGTCGCCGGACCGGCGGGTTTCGGTTACCCTACCGGCGTTGCGACGACGGCGGTCCCGTAGGCGCAGATCTCCGTCCAATCACCACCCATCTCCGAGGTGTCAAATCGGAAGGCAACCACGGCATTCGCTCCCAGTTCGGTAGCTCTCTCCTGCATTCGCTCAATAACCTGCGCTCGTGAGTTCTCAAGGTTCTTTGTCATGCCTTTGAGTTCACCACCAAACATTGCCTTGAGTCCCGCGCCAGCCTGGGAAAAGGCATTCCTCGATCGGACGGTCAGGCCAAAAACTGGCCCAACCACCCGATCGATACGATAACCGGGCAGCTCGCACGTGGTCGATACGATCATCACAACTCCTTGTCTTCGTTGCTGTTGCGATCCTATCACCATGTCACCGACTCTGTCGGACACGATCTTCGAAAACTCCGATGGCGGCCGATCTTCTGTGTTAGGCGCCGACCCTTTGGCGAATCGCCTCGATCAATCGCGGCAACAACTTCTGCGCATCACCGACCACGCCAAGATCGGCGATCTGGAGGATAGGAGCGTCCTTATCCTTGTTGATAGCGATGATGTTTTTTGCCCCCTTCATGCCGACCATATGCTGGGTCGCGCCTGAGATACCGATGGCAAGATAGAGGTTAGGCTTCACCGTCTTGCCGGTCTGCCCTACCTGATAGGCATACGGAACCCAGCCCGCGTCGACGATCGCGCGAGAGGCTCCAGTCGCTCCGTGCAACAATCCCGCCAGCTCCTCCACATAGCGGTAGTTCTCCGCGCTTCCAAGCCCCCTGCCGCCGGAGACCACTATCTCGGCTTCGTCTAGCTTCGGTCCCTGTCGCTCCTCCACATGGCTCGACACGATCACGGCCCGGTTTGCCTTGGTGTTCGAGCTAACCGATGCGTCGGTGACGGCTGGATTAGCGGGCACCGCAGCCGCCTCGCTGGCGATACTCTTGGGGCGAATCGCTAGCAACTGAACCGGGGCAGTGATCTTCGAAGATACCACCTTTTCGCCACCAAAGACCAGGTTATCCGCGACGACAGCACCATCGACCTCCCGGACCATCACCGCGTTGGTGAGCACCGGAGCGTCGAGCAGGACCGAAAGCCTGGCGAGGACGTCTCGTCCTGTGTACGATTGGGCGACCAAAACCGCCTGGGCGCCCACGGTGCTGACCACCTCACGCATCGCATCAGCGACAGGGACGCCAGGCAGATGCGAATCGGTGGATCCGAGTGAGATGATCGCGGTGACCCCGTAGGATCCAAGCGTCTTCGCAGCCTCCTGAGCGTCGACGTCATAGATGACCGCCGTCACCTGCTCAGACAGGCTCCGGGCCAAGGTGGCGAGCTCAAGAGCAACCGGCGCTACTGCCCCTCCTTGGGGCTCAGCGAGAATCACGCAGTTTGTTAACATTTCTTCTCCTTAGAGTACTTTGATCTGAGCAAGGTAATTGATAATCTCGGTCTCAGCGGATCCGTCGTCTTCGACAATTTGGCCAGCAGCGCGAGCCTCTGCGTCCTCGACGGCCACTACCTGTTCGCGGATCTCCACCGAGAGGCCTAAATCGGCGAGTGTGAGCTGTTCAACGGGCTTTGATTTCGCACTCATAATTCCCTTAAACGATGGGTACCGAGGCTCGACAACCCCTGCCGTCACACTCACCACTGCAGGAAGATCCGCCTCCACCACGTCGTAGCCATCTTCGGTCTGGCGCTGGATCGATACCGCTGCCCCGCGCAGCTCGATCTGCTTGGCAAAGGTCAATGCTGGCCAATCGAGGAGAGCAGCGATCTGAGCGGGAACGGTACCCGTATACCCATCCGTCGACTCAGTTGCCGCGATCACCAGATCGGCACCGACGCGCTGTGCCGCCGAAGCGAGCACCTTCGCCGTCGTCAACGCATCCGCACCCGCAAGTGCTGGGTCGCTGATCACAACGGCACTCGTCGCTCCCATGGCGAGCCCGGTCCTGACCCCCTGGACCTCCTGATTGGGTGCCATTGAGACCAGGATCACCTCCGCACCTCCAGCCGCCTCCGCGAGTCGTAACGCAATCTCAACGCCATAGGCGTCAGAATCGTCCAAAATTGCCTTGGCAGCCCGAGTCAGGCGCATCGAAGCCGGATCGATCCTCTGTGGCTCCGACGGATCTGAAATCTGCTTAACGCACACCGCAACCTTCATGCGCGTACCTACCCTTCTGCAACGCACTTTTCCAACGCTTACAAGGTACTAGCCTATCGCTCGTTCGCAGATTGGTGGAATCAGGAACGGGAGTTTGTCAACACCGGTATACGAAGACGAACGAGCGCACCACCCCGTCGTGAATGATCGAAGGTGATCGTACCATCAAGCTGGGTGGTGACAAGGTCGCGAACGATGGCAAGCCCGAGCGACTTTGCGCTCGCCCCAACGAGATCCTCCGGGAAACCGACGCCATCATCACTGATCTCCACCCACAGATCCTTTGGGTGCCGTTCGAGGATTACTCGAACGCTGAGTGCCTTTCGATCATCGCCATAGCCATGCTCAAGCGAGTTCTGAATCAACTCCGCGAGCACGATCGCCAACGGCGTTACCCGCTGGGCATCGATCCGTTCGGCCGAACCCTCCAGGACAACATCGAGTTCTCGCCCTGGCAACTTCGACTCACGCGCGAGCCGAATCAGCGCCTCAATCACCTCATCGATCTCCACCTCTTCGGAGATGTCCCGCGAAAGAAACTCATGCACCACAGCAATGGACCGGATGCGGCGTTCCGCCTCGCCAAGCGCCGTTTTGGCCTCGTTATTGGTGAGGCGCCGAGCTTGAAGACTGAGGAGGCTCGAGATGGTCTGCAGGTTATTCTTCACGCGGTGATGTACTTCGCGAATCGTCGCATCCTTCGAAGCCAAAAGGCGATCACGTTGACGGAGGTCGGTCACATCGCGCAATAGCAGTACATACCCATTTCCGACGTCACCGCGATACAGCGGGAGACAGTAGAAGGTGACCGTCACCCCGCGAGACTTTTCGACCTCCTCAAAGACTGGTGCTCCAAGTATGTCGGCGCGCTGCAGCGCCTGAATACGGAGTCCTAGTTCCTCGAGATTCATTCCTACCCGCACACTTGGACACCCGAGTCGGTGCAGCGCGCTCAGCGCGTTCGGTGAGAGGAACCGGATCCGTTCATGCGCATCGAGCACGCACACCCCATCACCAACCCGGGGGGCCTCCTCAACCTCGCTCGGTGGGTAAGGGAATCGACCATTGATCAACATCGCCATGAACTGATCGAACAGGTTCAGGTAGGTCGATTCCAGCTCTCCTGGATTGCGATGTCGCTCACTGAGTTGGTCGCGGATCATCACACCGAAGACCTCGCCATCTTGAAGTAAGGGGATGAACCACGAGGTGATGTGACGTCCACTTCGCGGATCGGAGCGCGTCTCATGAACGATCTCGCTTCGATGAAAGCAGCGATAGATTGGAGATCCTTCGGTAAGGTCAAACTGCATCCCGATCAGATCCCCAGGATGGGCCGTCTGCGAGGTGGCAGGACGCACCTGAGAGACGATGGTGTAGCGCGCGCGCCGACCCTCTTGGTTCTCGATGGGAAGTGCGATGCTCAGATCGCTGAAACCAAGATCAGCAAGAAATCCCCAAAAGCGCAAGAGCTCGCCAAGATAGGTACGCCGCGAGTCGATCAGCGAAGCCGCATCCCTCTCGAGCATGGCTAGAGCGCCACCTCGGCGCCGACTCGACCCTCAAAACGACGTAACGTAGTCACTCCATGCGCCACCAGCAACTCTTTTATCTCAGGCGCACGATCAGCGACATCACCAAGACCGTGGGCATCTGATGCAGTGGTGAGCGGCACCCCGAGCTCAAGAAACCGCCGCAGAAGCTCGGGAGCGGGATAGAACTCTCTCACCGGTTTGCGCATACCCGCCGAGGAGACCTCCGCGGCCACGCCCGCCGCGGCCGCAGCCTCGGCCATGCGATCGAAGTACTCCTGGGGCACCTCTGGTCGATGACCGGCCACCTTCACAAGATCAGGATGTGCGAGTACATCCACGGTATCGGTCGCCGCCAGTTCCTCGAGTGCTCGCGTATAGGCCGCCCAAGCCGGCTCCACACCGACGCGCTCCCACTCCGCCATCACCACCGGGTCATCGATATGATCAAAGGGCCAGGTCTCAATCCAGTGGACGGAACCAAGCAAGACATCAAAGGGGTATCCGAGCAGCATCGCTTGTACCCGGTGCATCGCCTCGGGATAGTAATCCACCTCAAGACCCATCACGACAGGGAGGCCCGCAGCCTTTGCCTCCAGTGCAACAGCAACATATTGATCGAGATCGGCAGTCGCGTTTTGCTCCCAGTACTGCTCCATGAGATCACGCATCGGGCTCTCTGGATAGCGTCGGAAGTAGCCAGACAGAATCGACCGCGCCTGCGAGAAGCGGTAAAAATGCTCCGTCACCGCGATCTCCGACACCCCCTGCGCGGCCGCATGTTCACAGTACGCTGCCAGCTGTTCGAGTACGACCGGCTTGTCTTTTGAGCCATGAGACCAGAGGTGGAGATGGTAGTCGATCATGGCGTCCAGCCTAGCTCCCGGCCTCTGGCCATCACTGACTCCCGTGTCGAAACCACTGAGATGCTATCTCTTCGAAGGGACTCCTACCAACCAGTGGTCGTGCGCAGGCGTGCCTTTAGCACACACAACCCACCGCTCATGATCCGACAACGGAGGCGATGGTCCGCTTCAAGAGGAGTCCTTCAACCACCCGCTGACTCATCCACCGTCGTCGAACGGACCAGTTCCGCCAACGCAATGGGCGAGTCCAACGCCAGTTCAGAGATAGGAACTTCAAAAAGATCGATACCCACATCTTGGAGGGCATCAACAAGCTCACGAGCGCGGGCATTAGTGAGTTGCTGGTGCGTGAAGGCCAATTCGGAGGTCGCACGCAGAATGGCGCCGGCCACCACCGGTTTCCCCACAAAACGAGTCGCCAGGACATCAGGTGCCTCCTGCTCGAGCCACGCGCGCGCCTGCTCTGCTTCCGGGGTAAAGAGCCGTCCAGGCAGAGAGCGATTCACGATGAAGGCAAGCGCATGCAAATGACGCGTTTCGAGTGCCCGCAGGAGGCGATGTGCCTCATCGACAGAAGGGCCGTAAGGAGATGCAATCGCAATAAACCCGGTTGCCGGCGACGTGAGTAGCTCCGAAAACGACCTACTCTGTTCCACCAACCCAGGGCCGAGTTTGGCAAAGTCCGCGAAAAAATCCGTCAGATCCGTCAAGAAGGCCGAACCAAGCACCATGTCGGCAACGATATAGAAGGGACGGGTGGCAGCAGAAAAAAGGCGCGTTCGTCTCGGAAGGGTCAAGAGCGCAAGCAACGGAGAGGAGAAAAACTCACGGAGTCGCGCCGGTGCGTCCAAGAAATCAAGGGCGTTGCGCGACGGAGGAGTGTCGACGATGACCAGATCATAGCGATCATCCGCCGTGAGCGCCGCGAGGACCTGCACGGCGGCATAGTCATACGAGCCGATGAACTTCGCCGAAAGGTTGTGATAGATGGGACTCGCTAGGATCCTCTCTGACGTCGCGCGGTCTGGGGAGAACTGGTGCACAAGATCATCCCAAGCGCTTTTCATATCGACTGAGGCCGCCCACAACCTTCCTTTGGGAGCGAGTCCCGGGAGTTCAACCTCACGAGGCGCATTGGCAAGGGCTGCCACCCCGAGGGTGCCCGCCAGCCGCTTCGCTGGGTCGACGGTCACGACCAAGACATTGAGCTCTTGCTCAAGCGCCGCGGTGATCGCTAGCGACGCCGCGAGCGTCGTCTTGCCAACGCCGCCGCTCCCAACGACAAAAACCCGCTCCCTGGTCATCAAGCTCTCTAGAAGCCTTGTTACCATAGCTCCACCTCAAGCACCTCTGCAACTTCGTCGACAAGGTCGCGTGCCTCGAGGGTGCCAAAGTATTCCCCTACGGTTGCCACCCGTAACGAGGGCCCCAATTGATCGACAAAACCTCGGAGGTTACGATCATGCCGATCGCTGATCCTCGCAAAAAGGTCAGAGGCGGCGAGCACCTCATTCAGGCCAGCGATCGAGTCGCCAAACGTGCGGATCTCCTCGACTACCTCAGTTTCAACGCCAGCCATCGGACCGACAAATCGCCGATTGACGACGGCGCCTTCGAGATGCACCGGCGTCTCAGCTCGCAACCGTCCAGCGAGATCGAGTGCCTCTTCGATCGGGGTCTCCTCCGGTGTTGCCACCAGCAGCGCCACCGACCGTTCTGAGTCAGCCAAAATCTCCAGCATCCACTCGGTCTGATTCTTCACGAGTCCAAGCTGGATCAGCTGACCAACGTCACCGGCCACTCCGAGCTGTGAGATAACGTGTCCGCTGGCAGGAGGATCGACGACGATCAGATCGTAGGTATCCTGTCGCACCTCGTAGCAGAGTTTCCCAATCACCAGAATCTCGCGCACCCCAGGAGCCGCCGTGGAGACGAAGTCAAAGATCTTGCCGAGTCCAGGAAACTTTGAGATGAAGGGCACCTTGACGTAGATACGTAGATACTCTGCCAGGGCTGCTTCGGTATCCATCTCCATGACCCAAAGATTCTCTGCGGCGCGCTGTGGCGTGAACGAGGTCTCGGTCAGGCCCAACATCGATCCAACGTCGCCCTTGCCATCCACCTCAACGATCAACACCCTCAGGCCTCGGCGTGCGCCTAAGGACCCAAGCGCGGCCGCGATGGTGCTCTTACCAACACCACCCTTGCCGGTCACGAAGATCAATCTCTTATGAAGCAACTCCTCAATCATGCGCTAGGCGCTAAAGCCAACCTTGCGCTGTTCCTTGTTTGGACCAACTTCGATAAAGAGGATCTTGTTGACCGGTACCCCGACCTTCTTACCTTTACGGTCCGTCAACCACCAGAGTGACTCGCTCCCCGATTGCGCCTTCGCGAACTCCTCGATCACCTTGGCCTGGTCGGTTCCATCGTCCATCTCTAATTCAATCTCACGCATGGCATCACCGAGCCCAATACGAATCTCCACTAGTACCTCCTACTTCGCTTGGACCTTGAGATCACTTCGATACCGTCTCACTGGACCTAGACTCTCTAGCCTATCAACGAGTTCGCGCAAACTTTCGCTCGCAAGGTCAGAAGCCGCCCCAATCACCGCTGGAATCCCTTGATCCCCGCCCTCGCGAAGTGCCATCGTCAAAGGCACCTCTCCGAGCAGCTCCACCCCGAGGTCTCCAGCAAGTCGCGCACCGCCGCCAGAACCAAAGATCGCATAGCGCTCACCCTCTGGTGTCACAAACGCCGACATGTTCTCGATGACGCCGCGTACCGGCAGCTTGAGCTTTTTGGCAGCCAGCGCTGACCGCTGCGCGACACGAACCGCCGCCGACTGCGGGGTGGTGACCACAAAGATCTCGGACCTCGGAAGAAACTGCTGGAGACTGAGGGCGACATCACCGGTCCCGGGCGGCATGTCGACCAACAGGTAATCAAGCTCCCCCCAGAGTACGTCGACAAGAAACTGCTCAATCGTCTTATGAAGCATCGGGCCGCGCCAGATGACAGGCGTATCCTCCTCGACAAAGAACCCCAACGACATCACCTTCACCCCAAAGGCCTTTGGTGGCAAAATGAGATCATCGATCACCCGAGGCATGCTGGTGAGCCCAAGGAGCTTTGGAATCGAAAAACCATAGACATCAGCGTCCAAGATGCCAACGCGACGCCCTCTTCGTGCGAGTTCAGCCGCCATATTCGCCGTCACTGAGGATTTCCCAACGCCACCCTTCCCCGACGAAACGCCGATGACGCGCGCCGTCGAACCAGGCAACGAAAAGACGGGCGTCCGAGTAGTTCGTGCCTCAAGCATCATCGGCGTCATGAGCCGTTCACGGAGCTGTGCCTGGCCGGAAGGATCCAACGGTAGCAGTTCCACCGAGACGGAACCGAGTTCGGCAACCGCAGCGTCGGCCTCCGCCTGTAGCCGTTCGGCGATTTCAGGAGCTCCACCCACATAGTAAAGTTGTGCACTGACCCGTCGGAGCCGCGAACTCACTGGCCCCACGAGACCGAGCTCTTGGAAACTCGCCCCCAGCTCATCATCGATGAGCGATCCCAAACGCTCTAGGACTTGTTCCTGGATATCCTTGGCCATCATTCTCTCCTACCTTGTACCCCAGCACCTCGCACTGAACCTCTCATGACTAAACTAGTGGAACAATACCGCTACCGTCTTGGTGGAGGGGAAGGCGTCCATGGAAACGACAACACAGTCGACGAAACAAACACCATCATCCACACGTCCACTGGCAAACGCAGATCGGACCGGACCGACAACGGGACGACCGCTGCGCGATGACAAGCCGGATCGCGGTCACCGAGAGGCCAAGGACCCGCTCTCGAGCTCCTTTACGGGCGCGGTACAGGCCCTCTCCCAGGCGCTTGGGGACCCCACTCGACGCGAAATCTACCTCTACGTACGCGAGCACGGGTCGGTGACTGCCCAGGAGATCGGTCGCCAATTCCAACTCCACCCTAACGTTGCTCGACATCACCTTGACCGACTCGCCGCAAGCGGCTACGTCGAGGCGGGGGTTGACCGCGATGCGACACCGCAAGTCGGGAGGCCCTCGAAACGCTACCGAAGCACTGGAGCTCCGCTGCTGGTTGACGGCATCGGGGAGCAGGCCGCGCTCCTTGGAAGACTACTCGCGCGTGCACTGGAGATGCTGGATAACCAAAGTGTCGAACGGCTCGCCTACGAAGTAGGCTTCGATTACGGTCATGAGATCGGCCTACAGATGAATGGTCAGGCCGCCACCAAGAGCATCGCCGCAAGTCTGAAGTTGGTCGCCGATGCGCTCACCAGAAATGGGTTCTCCTCAAGCGAAGACTCCCGCGACGACTCACTCGGGCTCAAAAATAGATCCTGCCCCTTCGGCAGCCTGGTCGCCGACCATCCTGTCCTCTGCGTCACCGAGAGCGGCATCATCGAGGGGTTGCTCGAGAGCCTCGCCATCGATGGAGACCTCGCTCGCGCAGAGCCCGTCCGAGGGGGCATGAGAGGCTGCGAAGTGCGCATCTACCCGACAACGGAGACCATTGTCAGTATTCAACCGCGTCCGGAGCGGACACCGCCCGGCTAACTCCCCCAGTAGCGCTGCTCCTGCCATGGATCGCCATAGTTATGGTAGCCATTTCGCTCCCAGAATCCAGGGGCATCAGCATCCCGGAACTCAAGACCGCGGAGCCACTTCGCCGACTTCCAGAAGTACAGATGAGGCAACAGAAATCGGACCGGATACCCGTGCTCGGGCTCGAGCGGCTCACCGTCGAAGGCAAGCGCCAACATGCAGATGGGGTCGTCTAACACATCCTGGTACGGGACATTGGTAGTAAAACCATATTCCGCATGGGCGATGAGGTGGGTGACGGATGACTGAGGTTGCACCAGATCGATGATCTTGGTGATCGGGATGCCGCGCCAAACGGTGTCAAACTTCGACCATTTGGTCACACAGTGGATATCCGTCGTGCGTTCCTCTACTCCAAGGTCGACCAGCTGATCGTAGCTAAGCTCGACTGGATGCTCAACCAATCCGAAGACACGCAAGGACCATTGGCTCAAATCCGAGTACTGAGGAACCTCTCCAGCGTGCAACACCGGAAATCGGTCGGTCATGTACTGTCCGGGCGGGAGACGATCCGGTGCGATTCCCCGTCGTTCCAGCTCTTTCCGATTGCGATCAAAAAAACTCAAGCGTACCACTCCTCATCAAGATCTAGAGAGTTCAACCTAAAAGGTATTGGGAATCTTCCGATGCGCTGCGAGGTAGGCGGGTTTAGCGAGGCGATAGGCCTGCACAACCAGTGATTTGCTCGGGTGTGTCGCTAGAAAACGGTTGAGATGATCCACCGCAGCACGCGGCTTGTCCTCCCCGTAGTACAACGCCAAACCATAATAGAGCTGTGCACTGGCATCGTAGGCACCAAGCGTTGCCGCGTGAGCAAGCACGCTGATCGCCTCCGCTTTGGTGCTCTTGGTTTTGGCCAGGTTGAAGTCGATCCATCCCACATAGGCCAGTGCGGTCGGATCGGAGGGATAGGTGGCGAGTACATGATCGAACTCCGCACGGGCCTGCTTGACGGCTCCCAGGCCTGCCAGCGTCTCCCCAGATGCGAGTTCTTGGGTGAGACTCGGTGCCGATGTGGAGTTCGATCGCGTCAGCAACAACGTTCCAAGGGCACCGACCCCCACCAGGATCAGCGCTGCCCCAATTTGGGCGAGCCGACGGGAGAAGAATGGCTTGTCCGTCGCCACCGGCACAGAGGTCGCCGTGGCCTCCGCCGCCATCGCCCCCTCCGCTGGCAGGGACTTGGCTGGTGGAGTGTCCTCTCCTACTGCAGTGTCCATGGCCGCTGCATTCGTAGCCGCTGTCTCACGAGTGGTCACCGCATCGCTCATCGGCTCCGTCGGAGCCGTGTGAGCCTCCGACGATACCGTGCCCGTTGCGGTAGCAATCGCTAACGCTCGTGTTCGATGTTCCGCTCTTCTCGATCGCGATGAGAGGCTGCGATACACCTCGTAGGCCAGGACCAAACCGACAACAATCGGCAACAGCCACAAGAACAGACCTACACCATTGGTGGGTGGAGCCATCAGGATCGTGTCGCCATAGCTCGCGACGAGCGAATCGACAATCTCCTGATTCGAGGCACCGGCGTGGACTTCGTGTTGGATATAGTCCGCTATCGAATACGACGAGGCGCTCTTTGAGTTATAGACGGCCAGGTTGCCACAGGAGGGACAGCGGACCTCCTTCTCGAGCGTCACAATGCGTCCCTGCGCAGTGGTGGAGGGGGTGTTGACCACCGCGTAACCGATGGAGACCATCGCAACGATGATGAGCGTGACCCAGACCAGAAGAATCTGCCGGGAGCGATGGGGACGTGTGATCATCAGTATCCCTTCTCCTTCGCTAACGTGACGAGTGCATCAATGATCCGCACCGTCGTAGGCCCAACGACCTTGGCCAACACCACACCGTTGGGCGCCACCAAGAAGCTCTCTGGGGGGGCGGAGACACCCCACCGTAGCGAGTTCGTCCCAGAGGGATCCTGCAACACCGGGAAGTGGGCGTGGTACAGAGAGAGAAAATGTCGGGCAGGCCCGGGGCTATCGTCATAATCGACACCAAGCACCTGTACGGTCGATGTATGAGCGAGTGCAGCGATCTGACTCTCCTCAGTAGCGCAGCTCGAACACCAGCTTGCGAAGTAGTTGACAAGCACAAAGTGCCCGCGGAACTGACTGAGCGACAGGGTCTTCGTTGAGTACAGCGACTCTCCACTCAGCGCTGGCGCCTGTCGGTAGAGCAACGGGGACGGAGATACTTGATCGACAGCTGGTTTGGTCTGCGCCGCGATCACCGCAAAGTAGGCGACAATGGCGAGGATCAGTACGCCGACGGTCGCCAAAACAGGTCGTTGGCGGATAGCACCTGACACACTCCTCACACCGTGACCCCGACCGGGTGGTCGTCAGCGGATGACGTTGCCTCCTGGCGTCTCCGATTCTGCTCCCGAATGCCAACAACGCTGAGTAAGCCACCGAGCACCATCACCCCAGCGCCGGCCCAGAGCCAGAAGATCAACGGCTGGACGACGATTCCCAAGGTGATCGCACCCTTGTCGGTGGTGGGCGCTGCATCGATGGTGAGGTAGACATCTCGTGTGAGTCCGACATTCACCGCCGGTGTCCCTACCGCACTGGCGTAGGTTCCAAACTGCGTAATCGCTGGATGGTAGGTTTTCCCACCGTTGACGATCACATTGGCCTCGAAGGAGGTCTTGGCGGGAGTAACGACCGTCTCAACACCCTCATAGGTCAGCGTCTGACCGTAGACATGGACGGTCTGACCCGGGACCATCTTCACGGAACCCTGGTGGCCAAAGGTCGTCGCAGACGCCATGCCGATAGCGATGATCGCTAACCCGATATGCGACAACATGCCCGCCGAGGAACGCGATACGATCGCGGAAATTCGCCGACCCGACGCACGGGAAAGATTCCCATAGATAATCACCACCGACGACACGATCACAAAGGTAGCCAAAGCATAGGCTCCGAGTGTCGCGAGGGCGGTCACACCAGCGAAGGCAGAGATGGCGAGGACAACGACAGCAGCCACGCCGGGCAGGAAGAGACGCTGTCCTACCAACTCTGGTGGGGTCTTGCGCCAATTGAGCCACGGACCAATCGCCATCACCGCAAGCAACGCGAGGCAAAGGGGTATCACGAAAGCATTAAAAAAGGGTGCACCCACGTCGACCGTCTGATGCTGAAAATAATGAGCAAAGAGTGGGTAAACCGTGCCAGCCAAAATAATCAGCGTCAACAGTCCAAAGATAGCGTTGTTGATCAGGAGCGAACCGGGTCGCGAAAGCAGTGGAAACCGTGGCTGGCCCATCAGTCGGTCAGCCGCAAAGATCGAAAGCCCAATCTCAAAGACCACAATCACCACAAAGAAGAGGATGAGCACCGTGCCAAGACTCGAGTCCGAAAACGCATGAACCGATTGGAGCACCCCGGATCTGGTGAAGTAGGTGCCGAGGATGGTGAGGGCAAAAGCGGCCGCCACCAACGCATAGCTCGCAATACCCATCCGTTTACGTCGCCGATCGATGAGGACGGAGTGGATGAAGGCGAGACCACACAGCCACGGCAACAGCGCCGAGTTCTCGACTGGATCCCAAGCCCAATACCCCCCCCAACCGAGCACCTGATACGACCACCATGCCCCCAAGACGATCCCGATTGTCAAGAAGACCCAGGTGATGAGCGACCAGTTACGAACTCGAAGGATCCAATCGTTGTTGAGACGGCCAGTGATGAGCGCTGCCGACAACAGCGCGAAGGGGACACTCATGCCAACGAAGCCCATGTAGAGCATCGGAGGATGGATCGCGACAAGCGGATAGTCCTGGAGCAGCGGGTTCGGTCCGCGTCCATCAGCGGGAATCGCTCCAACGGTCGTCAAGAAAGGACTCGCCGCAAATAACAGGACCCCTGAGAAATAGGTGAAGATCACCCCGAGGATACCGAGGGCAACAGAGCCGGTCCGCCGATCGGTTTCATGCCGCATCGCGAAGGTAAGGAGCGCGATGTAGAGCCCTTGCACGATCGCCCACAACAACAGGGATCCTTGCAACGCCGACCACATACCAGTGATCGAGAACAGCAGCGGCGTCTCCTTCGAGTTGTTCGCGACCACATAGGCGAGCGAGAAGTCATGGGTGATGAGTGCCTGCTCCATGGCGATTGTGGAGACGATTGTTCCGAAAAAACCAATCAGCAATAGTGTCCGAGAACCCGACATCAGTCGGTCGTTTCGTCGGTAAGCGCCATAGAAGGACGCGAGCGTTCCGATCAGACCAAAAAGGAAGGCGAGGACGAGTCCGGCGGACCCGAGTGCTGCATCAAACATCAGCCCTGCGTCCCCCCTGCGTCCTTGATGCGAGTCGGGTGTTCCGCCACGTAGTTCGAGCTGTGCTTGACCTCGATCAGGCTTGAGACGAAGACGTTCCCTTGGAAATGACCCTGGATCACCACCGGGATACTGGGCTGAAAGAGCTCTGGTGGATTACCGATCTCCGTCACGCGGTCCTCGGCGTGATTGTAGCGAATCGTAAAATCCACCCCGGCAGGAGTTGGATCGACTGAGCCTGGCACCACGACACCCTCCATGCGAAAACTTTGATCGCCAAGTTTGGCCCGCGCAGCATTCGCCTGCTGTACCGTAAGAAAGTACTCAAGAGAGTTCGTGGCACCCTTGAAGAGTACAAAACCCAACGCCACCAAAATCACGGCCAACACCACCAAGGATCGTATCAGCTTGGCTCGGGATCGTCCTGGACCATCAACCGTCTTCCACTGGGAAAAGTCCTCATCCGCTAAGGTCATTCAACGTCCTCCATCGGCGTACTCGCGTGCAACTCACTGGCTTTGAGCTGTGCTAAGCGAAGTTTTACCTGACGTGACCTAAGGCCCAGGTAAAGCGCATAACCGCCAAGCGAACAGGTGACCGCGGTGTAACCAGCCTCGACATAGGGGTTCATATCCTCACCTCTTCGACGGCAAGGCGCTCACGAATAGCCTGTTCCACCTCAAGGTCAGCGAGTTGCGCTTGACGCTTCGCTGTCTCAAAACGCGTCCAAACCATCCACACGTAGGCAAGCGTGAAGGCGAGAAAGCCGAGCAACAGCGTCCACGCCATGGAACCATGCACCTCAACATTCATACTCGGGTTCAAGACCGAGGGGGTCTGATGAAGTGTCTTCCACCAGTAGACCGACTCATGCACGATCGGTACGTCGATAAAGGCCACAAGCGCTGCAATAGCCGAGCGCACTCCCCGCTTCGTCTCGGACATGGGGACCTGTCTGAGCGCTAGATAACCGAGGTACAACAGGAACAGAACGGCTGTGGAGGTCAACAGCGCATCCCAGGTCCACCAAACACCCCACGCTGGACGTCCCCAGATGGATCCGGTGAGTATGGTCAAACCCGTGAAGAAGACACCCGCCTCAGCGGAGGCGGCGGCGATCAGATCCCACTCCCGCCGACGTGTTCGCTTCCAAAGGTACAGCAAGCTCGCCGCCGTCGTGATCCCGTAGGCGAGGTAGGCAATCCATGCCATCGGAGGATGGATGTAGAGCATCCTGACCAGATTGCCCATCACCTCTGCTGGCGGAGTGACATACAACCCCAGCCAAAACGTTAATGCGATCATGACCAGCGCGACAATACCAATGCCCCGCTTCAACTTTGCATTCGTACTCATCAACCCTCCAAAACGACACCATAGACCATAATGCCAAGAACCAGATAAATAAGTGAAAACCCGATTAACAGCTCACTCCAAGGAAGCGCCTTGGCTGGCGACTGGTCTAACCCATACTGCCACACCTTGGTCGCAGATAACAACACCGGCGAGACCACCGGGAAGAGCAGCAACGGCAGCAGACTCCCGCCAAGCCCCTCAGTCACACCCGCCAATACAATCCCCACCGTTGCGACGCCGATGTCGGCGAGAAAGGCACTACCAGCGAGCAATGCCACCTCGTGGAGCGGAGCATTGAACAACACTGCGATACCGGCGCTCAAGACGACTTCGAGCAGCAAAATCTCGAGGACAATAGCAGCGACTTTACCGAGGAAGATTCCCCGCGGATTGACACCCATCATCACCAGGCCCACTTGTGCCTGATTCTCGCCCTCGATCCCCATGGCACGCGTCACCGCCAACTCCAACGCAAAAAAAGTCGTGACCCAGAACAGGCCGGGTGTCACCTGGGTAAGAATCTCGACCTTAGCGTCAAAGCCGAAGGCGAAAAGGACGATCACGACAAAGACGAACGGCAGGACTTGATTGAGCAACACGCGTGCTCGCCACTCCAATCGAAGGTCCTTCTTCGCCATCGCATATGCCGTTCGCCACATCAGGCACCTGCAATAAGCGTGGCTGCACCGTTAGACATCCGATACGTTCGTGTGGCCAAACGAGAGATGCGGTCGAGCTCGTGCGAGGCAACAATGATCGTCTTTCCCTCCTTCGCCAACGCGGTCAACCCCTGGTCAAGAGTCGCCTTGGTGGCCTGATCGAGAAGCGCATGCGGCTCGTCGATGAGAAGGAGTTCAGTGCGGCGCGATAGGGCGATCGCGGCGGAGATCTTCTTGCGTTGGCCAGCCGAGAGTACCCGGAATCGCGCATTGAGATCCCGCGCGATGAGTCCAAGACGGTATGCCCACTCCATTGCACCCTCGAGATCGCAACCCGCAGCGATCGCAAAGAACTCCAGATTTTCGCGTCCGGAGAGCTCTTCATACATCTGGTACGCATGAGCGAGGTAGCTCACTTCGCGCCGAATGGCACGCGCCTCCGTCTTGGGATCACGGCCAAAAACGAAAACGGTACCACTCATCGCCTCGACCAACCCGCCGAGTAAGCGCAACAACGTCGTCTTGCCCGATCCATTCGGCCCCTGTACAAAGACCACCTCGCCCTCATAGGCGTCGAAGTCACAACGGACAAGAGCGGGGAACCTATCAAGCAACACGGTCACCTCTCGGAGGCGAGCAACTAAACGACCCGTCGACGAATCCGTCACACGCTCACCTCATGGGGCGCCAAGCAACGCCAAATCAGCCTTGACCATCGATGTAATCAGATCCTCAAAACTGACTATCGGACGCCAGGAGAGTTGCGTATGCGCCTTTGCAGCGTCACCGATGAGCAAATCAACCTCTGCGGGGCGCATGAAGCGCTGATCGATCTCGACGTACTTCTCCCAATCAAGGTCCACGACCGAGAAGGCGCACTCACAAAGCTCTCGTACCGTGTGTGTCTCGCCGGTGGCGATCACGTAATCGGAGGGCGTGTCCTGCTGCAGCATCAGCCACATGGCCCTTACGTAATCACCAGCGAAGCCCCAATCACGCTGCGCCTCAAGATTGCCGAGCGTGACGCTCGTGGCGAGACCGAGGGCAATCCGTGCGACCGCATGGGTTACCTTCCGCGTGACGAACTCAAACCCTCGCCGAGGGGACTCATGATTGAAAAGAATGCCCGATGAGGCATGCATTCCGTAACTTTCGCGATAATTGATCGTGATCCAATGACCATATACCTTTGCGACGCCATAGGGAGAGCGGGGGTAGAATGGCGTGGACTCCGACTGAGGCACCTGTTGGGCTTTGCCGAACATCTCGGAGGTCGATGCCTGATAAAAACGGATCTGCGGGTCGACCATCCGAATCGCGTCGAGGAGGCGTGTGACCCCCAGCGCGGTCGTCTCCCCGGTGAGCACCGGCTGACCAAAGGAGGTCTGCACAAAGGATTGCGCGGCAAGGTTGTAAACCTCTGAGGGTCGATACGTCCGAAGCACTCGCATCAGGGACACCTCATCCAACAGATCCCCGGGTTCAAGGATGAGCCGATCCTGAATATGGTGAATACGTTCAAAATTGAGGGTGCTCGAGCGACGGTGCATGCCAACCACGCTGTAACCTTTGTCGAGCAACAACTCCGCCAGATACGAGCCGTCTTGGCCAGTAATACCGGTGATGAGCGCGACGGGTTGAGCCATGAGATCGTAGCCTAGTGGCCGAGAAACCGAGGTTGTCTGTGCTCGCGACGAGCAAGCAGTCCCTCCTTGGCATCGTCGAACTGGTTGACAAGGGTGAGCAATGTTGCAAGGTAGTCAAAATGTTCATGGTCCATCGAGCCAGATACCTGATAGAAGGAGCGCTTCCCAAAGCCGGTCGCTGCACTCGAGAGTCCGGCAAGATCGGCGGCAAACGCCTCAACCGTCGCATCTAACTGCTCCTCGGGTACCACTCGGTTGATCAGCCCATGGGCCAAAGCCTCAGCAGCGTCCATCCGGCGTGCCGTTAACATCAGCTCCAGAGCAATGCGGGGTGGCGCAAAGCGCAGCAGGGGGACGGTGATCTGGAACGGCCAAAGACCTACCTCGGCCTCTGGGGTGCCAAAGACTGCCGACTCCGATGCGATTACCACATCGGCAGCCATCGCCAAACCAAAGCCTCCGGCGAGCGCATAACCACGCACCTTTGCGATGATGGGTTGCGGTGCTGCCCACATCGCCTGGATCACCGCCGCCACTTTGGCCCGCGAATCATGCAACACTCGCTGCGAGGTGCCCTCGCCCATACCGGCAAGATCAACACCACTCGAGAATGCTCGATCACCTTGACCCGTGAGTATGATCGCTCGAACCCCCTTGTCGGCAGCGAGCTCCTCAATAGAGGAGTGCAACAGCGTTAACGTACTCCAGTCAAGTGCGTTTCGACGTTCCGGCCGATTGATAACCAATTGAACGACTGATTCACGCCGTTCTACGATGACTTGATCAGAATCCATATATCGTAGATGCTAGCCCTCTACCTTCTTCGGAGACCAAATCTGTCATGCCATCGTCAACTCGTACAGCAAGGCTCTCGGCAGCCGATCGCCGCGAGGTCATCATCACGGCGGCCATCGAGCAGTTTGCCATTCACGGTTTCGATGCCGCCTCCATGGACGAGATCGCCGCCGGTGCGTCGGTGACAAAACCGATCATCTACCGCCACTTCCACTCAAAGCGGAGCCTCTACCTTGAGCTCCTGAGAGAGGTCGGTGACCGGCTCACCTCCGCGATTGCGACCGCGACCGCGACCGTAGAACCACCACACGAGCGCTTGCGGGCTGGCGTTGATGCGTTTTTCCAATTCGTACAGCACCATCGACTGGCCTACCTTCTCATCTTCGACGGTCGAGGTCAACAAGATGTTGAGTTTCAACGCGTGATCGATGAGATACAACTGACCATCGCCGAACTGGTTGCCAGCAGGGTCAGTGGCGTCGAAGATGACACCTACCGTGCGTTCGTCTCGTTTGCACTCATCGGATTGGCGCAGGGGGCTGCACGCTCCTACCTGCTCGATATCGATCACCATGAGAGCGAGCGCTTCCGCGCTCGTCTTGCTACAAAACGGGCAGCGCAGACCACCGAACTACTTTGGTCCGGGATGCGCAATCTGTCGACGTAGCCGATTCTCGATCGTCGCCGTTGGTTCGATTCCAAGCGCCTCGTATGCAGGCTCGTGACCCAACACCACGACCTCAGGGAGGAGACCGACTAGCTCCACGGAGCGTACCGGCTCCATCGCTGCCACCTTGGCTACCGCCATCAGAGGGGTAACGACAAGCGGATCGATCAGGTTCATCGAGACTTGCACCCGATCGCCAGCGAGCAGTGCGAGTGTCCGAAGGTTCGTGGATCGCAGGGTGCGCGCTACGTAGCGGGCGCGTTCGAAGGAACAATCTAGATTGACGTTCAGGGCCACAAGAAGATCCCGAGCCCCCACACACGTCGCCCCCATGATCGGTTCCGGCCAGCGGTTACCATAGGTCGGCGATACCGTCGTGAAGGCACCCTTGCGAACCTCGGGAAGCGAGGCCTCATCACCGTAGATGAAGACCGGCAGGCCAAACTCCTCCGCCAACCACGCCCCAAATTGATCGCGATGATGCAAAGCGATCTCGCGGGTCATGTCGCCGAGGGGCACAAAGGGTACTACGTCCAGGGCTCCGAGCGCTGGATGGACCCCGCGGTAGCCACGAAAATCGATGAGTTCGAGTGTACGACGGGCGAGGCGAGCCACATCAATGAGGAGATCCGGTCCTGCCAACGTGAGCACCGATCGGTCATAGTCCGCGTCTGAGTGTACGTCAAGCAACGACCGGCCACCACTCGACGCAAGTTCGTCGATGACGCCCTGGTCACGACCTTGGGACACATTTACGACACATTCGAGCACCTAAACGATGTTAGCCGTCTGATGCTGAACGGGCTCAGGCCACGATACAGCTACGGCAAACAGCCCCCACCATTGGAGGACCCTTCGAAGCCACGCCTATCCACGAACAGCGAGCCCTTCTGACGACGCGTTACCGATGGATAAGCTGCGAACGCTGCAACCGCTTACGCTCGCGTTCCGATGAACCTCCCCACACTCCATGCTCAATGCGATACTTCAGGGCATATGCCAAGCAATCGTCGATCACCGCACACGTCACGCAGATCTTGCGTGCACCAATCACTCCTGAGCCATCGGACGGGAAAAAGATCGCAGGGTCCAACCCCCTGCAGGCTCCAGCCGCCATCCACGGCTCGCTCACCCACACGATCTCATCAGCTTCGTCAGTTGCCAAGGTTCCCTCCCCCTTTGAGTAATCCATTGACAACAACAATATTACCGCAGAGTAACATTTGCCAGCCAGCGCTTGACTGCGTCATCCTTTTGGATGACACCTCGTGCTAAGCTGCAACGCCGTGCATGGGGGCAACGACAGGGTAGGCTGCTAGAGATGAGTGAGACGGAACAGCCAGTTGAAATTCGCGCCAGGATCAGAATTGCCTACCTGGGACCGGTTGCACCACATTGGGAGGTGCGCTGGCTCTCCGGTGATCGCACGGTCGTCGACGAGTTCACCCAACGGGTCAGCGCTCGACTCATGATGTTACCCCCCCACGATCCGCAGTTTCGACGGAATCGCGAGCGTGTGATGCGCGACGCAGAACGCGAAGGGATCTACGTCACCTGGGACATCGATGAAGAGTAGGGCATGAGGCGTAGAGTGCGATGTTAGTGGAACGCCGCGTTCCTGCTACCGTTTCGGTCTAGAACCGCTTTTTCTTCTTAAAGATCTTTCGCTTTGCGACGACATCGTCGTCAGTCCTGTTCCAGCCAAGTTTGTCCGCCGCTCGATCCAGATCAGTATCGATCTCGCCTGTATGCTCAAAGGCTCTGTTCTTGCGCGCCAATGAGCTCATGAACTCCTCGGTCCCCGGTATCACCGCGGCATGGGCGCCGAACTCATACATTGGACCTAGACCTCCAGAGATTGGTTGGGTAGCAACGGGTTCCACTGCCTCCAACGATGAACCCGTAGGACCTGGCTCAACATGCGTCGGGCCGGTCACCGTAGCGACATGATGCTCGCGTTGCTCAGCCTGTGCTCGTTGGACCTGGAGCTGTTGGACTGACTGCTGTTGGAGAGGGTCCTGTTGGACCTGACCCTGCTCCAGCTCGCTCTCGACGGTCGAGGAGTTGGTAACTCCGCCATCCTCGGCCGCGGTCGCCTCGTTGATGGCCAGATCCTTCTCGATAACACCTTCGACCCCATGAACCGACACCGGTACTTCGGTAGCCTCGACATCCCCAAGTAAGCCGCGAATATGTTCATAGACTTCCCGAGGAAGCTGCGAGTCGCTCTCGACCACTCGCGTATCACCGGGACCAGAAGGGGACACATCGGGAACGAGGTCGACCAACTCTGGAAGCTTGACTTCCTGCTTCGGTTCTGCAAGCGCCGCTGTCCGCTCCAGGACCTCCCAGAAAGCGGCGCGCTCTGTGGTCGTCTGACACTGTTCCTGTTTCGGATACATAGCGGTTATATCGTCACCTCTCTGCGAAACATAACCTCACAATGGCAACATTACTAGGTTCCCACAACACCTGTAGCATGATCGATGTATCCACGGCAACAGGAGCATTGAGATGAACCAGAGCGATAGGCCAGATCGCGACGCTTACCTTGAGGAGATTGAGGAGGGTCTGCGTTCGATGATTCGTTGGAGCCGTCGGCACTCGTCACAGTTGGCTCACGACCTCTATCAGGGTCTTGACCTCACTGCGCTCACCATACTGGCAGCCCTTGCCGACCACCCGGGGTCTCGATTAACCAGTCTTGCAGAGTCACTCAAACTTGACCTGCCTAACGCCAGTCGTCAGACCTCGCTCCTCGAGGCTGCCAAGCTCGTTGAAAAAGCCACGGACCCAAATGATCGACGTTCGACCCTCCTATCCATTAGCCCCCAGGGCCAGAAAGTTCTCGATCAGGCACGCCATGACTCAACCGACTTCATGCACCGTATCTACCAGGATTGGGATACCTCAGAACTTGCACACTTCGCCACGATGATCACGAGGACGATTGAGGCAATCGATTCGGTCAAAGGTCCGCTCGCAGATCACCGCTCCTAAGAGCTCATCGACGGTCACCTCCCACCTGCCCCAAGCATGGCAACCAAAGTGATGTGATCTTGTCAGTAACTTCGACCAAAAATGGAGGACGGGTGTCATATGACACCCGTCCTCTCCGTCGTGAGACAAACCGTCTCGGAACTCAGTCTTGCTGTGGAGCGAGGCGATCGGCCGCCTCCCGTACGATTTGCTCAGCATGACGTGCGATGTCATCCTCGCCAGAGACATCCTCCATGGACCGATTTGCTGGCTCTGGAAGCACGAGCGTGATCAAGAATCCGACCAACGCCATTCCGAAAGAGAAGTCGAGCGCACCCGACACTCCCAAGTGGCTCTTGATAATCGGGAAGAGGTAGACACCCAAGAAGGCGCCGAACTTCGCGATACCCGCTGAGAGACCGTGACCAGTAGAGCGTACGCTTGTCGGGTAGACCTCGCCTGACAGGACAAAGGTCGTCTCGTTTGGTCCAAACTCGGCGAAGAAGTAACTCACACCAAAGAGCAGGAGGAACGGAAGAATGAGCGTGGTGATATTAGGAATAACCCCGATCGCCAGGAAGGCGAGCCCCATGAAGAAGAAGCCGATAAGCTGCAGTCGCTTATGCCCGATCCTATCCATGAACATGGCCGCCAGATAGTATCCCGGTACCGCTGCGACGCTAAAGACGATCAGCTGGAGTGCAATCGCCTCGGTGAGTACGTGCGCCCCGGTGCCGCCAAGGACACTCTTGACAATCAAGGGAGCCGAAACCGAGTTCCCATAGTAGGCATAGTCGAAGACAAACCAGGAACCAGCGGTACCCAACAGGTAGAGCAGGTAACGCCGATTCGACAGGAACGCCCCAAGGCTCATACGCGCCGGCTTATCATTCGCCCGAGACACCACGAGCTCTCCGCCTGAGAATGAGGCCAGATCCCTCGCCGCAGTGGCGTTATCTCCAACCACCCGCGAGCTATAGCGGGGGGACTCGGGCATCTTGCGTCGCAGGTAGACAACAGCAAGTGCCGGAACTGCGCCTAACCCGAGCATCAGTCTCCATGCGATATCGGCATTCACGTTCGCCGAGAGCAACGCAAGTGCCACTACGTAACCGGCCACGGTTCCAAGCGCCTGCATGGCGAACACCAAGCCAACCAACTTGCCTCGCGATTTCGTATTCGAGTACTCGCTCATCAATACTGCCGACATCGGATAGTCACCGCCAACACCGATTCCGAGAATAAATCGGAAGATCAGGAGCCAGATAAAACTTGGTGAGAAGGCAGAGAGTACGGCGCCAACGACCATAAGGCCAGCCTCTAGGCCATAGACCTTCTTGCGACCTAGCTTGTCGGAGAGTCGCCCGAAGATGATCGCACCAAAGAACGCCGACAACAGGGTGATCGAGTTGATCAGCCCCGTCTCAGAGGCGCTCAGACCCCATTGCTTCGCAATGAGCGTCGTGGCGGTGCCGATGATAAAGAGGTCATAGGCATCCGTGAAGAATCCCATGCCTGCGACGAAAATTGCTCGTGTGTGAAACCTTGATAGAGGAGCATTGTTCAACGCATCGGAGATGGATTGATTACCGTCGCTCATCGCATACCTTTCTGTCTAAACCAACCCCCGCGGCATTCGAGCCGGAGTTAATACCATTGTGCCCGCCCTCAGTTGACGCCACACGACGAATGCGTAACCGAGAAGCGAACTTTGGGTAAACACTGCGTAAATACCGTTTGGATGAGTCAGCAGAAAGACGATCAGCGATTTCTCACAGAACATCATGACGATTCGACGGCGCGCAACCTGCTGAAAAACTCGAGCGTCACCTGGGCGTTGTTCATCGAGAATAGGTGAATGCCCCGGACTCCGTCGGCGATTGCCATTTGGGCGATCGTGATCGCCGTCTCGAGGGCCTGTGACTGAAACACTGCAAGGTCGTCGACACCGGCACCAAGTACCGCGGCCGCCGCGTCAGGGGATGCAATCCCCGCCATCTCTACCATCCGCTGCAGCTGCTTTGGTGAGGATGGGACCATAAGACCGGGCACGACCGGAGTCCTCACCCCCCGCTCAAGCATCGCGGCACGAAGTTGAGCGAAGGAGGTATACGCAAAGAAGAACTGCGTCAGCCCTAGGTCGGCATGAGCCAGCTTTTGCGCTGCAAATACGCGATCGCTCAACAGATCGTTGGCATCGGGATGGCCATCTGGATGCAACGCTACCGCGACTGGTAGGTCACTCTCCTGACGGATCAGCTCAACGAGTTCACTCGCGTACTGGAGTTCACCTTGGGGCGGCCCAGCTTCGCCCTCAAGCGGTGGGTCACCGCGTAAGGCAAGGATGCCACAGGCACCGAGAGCAACGTACCGGTGGATGAGCTCCACCAGCTCATCTCGGGTATTTCCAAGACAAGCCAGGTGGGCGACGACAGCAAACCCCTCATCAACAAGTTCTTCGATCAGTGCAATTGTGCGCTCTCGGGATGAGCCCATGGCACCATAAGTGACGGTGACAAAATCTGGTCGTACCATCTTTAAGACGAGGAGAAGTTCCCGAAGTCGAGCCCGCTGGGTCTCACTCCGCGCTGGCCATACCTCGATCGAGTGAATCAGACTCCCACGACTCGCAAAACGCTCAGCCTTGACCAAGTGTTGCCTCTGCCGCACCCACCGCGTTAGCGAGGAGCATCGCCCGTGTCATTGGCCCTACTCCACCAAGACGTGGCGTTATCCAGCCTGCTACCTCTCCAACCTTCGCATCCACATCTGAGAGCAGCTTACGTCCCTCGAAGGTGGTACCCGCACCCACCACCACCGCTCCGGGGCGAACCATCTCCGCGGTGATGATACCCGGAGAGCCAGCCGCTGCGATAACGACATCGGCCTGCTTCGTGTAGGTCGTCAGGGAGCCCACTCGTGAATGGACCACCGTCACCGCCGCATTGAGACCGGGCCGGTTCAGGGTCAAGAGAAGGGCGAGTGGTCGCCCGATGGTGATCCCCCTCCCCACGATCACCACATGCTTACCGGTCAGGTCAAGACCGTGAAGTCGCAAGAGTTCGACGATACCCGCAGGAGTGCAGGCGACCACACTGGGCTTACCGAGGGCCAAAAGGCCGAGGTTGAACGGATGCAAGCCATCGACATCCTTCGCTGGAGCAACGGCCGCCAGTACCGCCTCCTGGTCGAGATGCGAGGGGAGTGGCAGTTGGATAAGGTACGAATGGACACGATGATCCCTGTTGAGTTCCTCGATTTTTGCAAGCAGCTCCTCCATCGTGGCACCGGCATCCAGGCGGTGATCGTAGGAGGTGATACCGAGTTCCTCACAGTCGGCGTGCTTCATGGCGACATACCTCGCACTCGGCGCATCGTCACCAACAAGAACAGTGGCTAAGCCAACGGTTACTCCGTGTCTCCCGAGCACCCCAATACGGTCGCGGAGACCTTCTTTTACCTTCTCAGAGGCCCAATTACCATCCAATATCCTTGCTGCCATCGGTGTTCCTTTGCTCACAATGTCTTCAATTCTCTTATCGACGATACTGATGCAGACGTCCTAGTGTCGAAAATGACGACGCGGTGCAAAGTAAAAAGCGATCCCTGCTCGCTCGGCGATCGCAGCGATCTCGTCATCCTTGACCGAACCCGATGGGGCAACGATCGTCGTCACTCCCGCGTCGATTAGCGTCTCAAGTCCGTCAGGAAAGGGAAAAAACGCATCGGAGGCGGCTGCCCCACCACGGGCTTTGCTGCCCGCCTTTGTGACGGCAATCTTGCTGGCGTCGACCCGGGATGGCTGACCCTGGCCCACTCCCACTGCCGACTGATCCTTCACAACGGCAACCGTGTTCGAGGCACCGGCTTGTCCAACGGCGATGGCCAACCATGCATCCGCGAGCTCCGAGGAGGACGCCTGCTTGGACGTGACCAGCCTGAGCTCATCCACTGATTCCAATTCGTCAGCGGGCTGGACCAAGTACCCCCCAGCCACAGACCGGATCCCCAGTGCCGAGGGTGCTCCCGGAAAGAGAGCGATGCGACTTCGACGTCGTTTGGCGAGGATCACCTCTTCCGCATGATCGAGGACGCCAGGTGCGACGAGTACATCAAACTTTGGACGCTCCAACATCGTCTGGGCGAGCTCCCTGGTCAGTGGACGGTTAATGGCGACCACTCCACCAAATGCCGACAGAGGATCACCCTTAAAAGCCTCGATGTAGGCATCAACAATAGTCGCACGACGCGCCACGCCACAAGGACCTCCGTGTTTAACGATCACACAGGCAGGCTCAGCACCGAGACGGTCGAGCAAACGTTGGGCTCCATCTGCATCGAAGATGTTGAGGTACGAAGGGGCTTCGGTCCCCAACCATTCGGCGTTTGCCCAACCGGTCTGATCACCTTCTTCCACATAGAACGCTCCTGGTTGATGTGGGTTCTCGCCATAACGGAGCTCCCTTGCTCGTCGCAGATGAAGCACCTTGTGTACTGGCAAGGTCGAGGTATCATCCTCGAGCCAGTTGGCGACTCGAGCGTCATAGGTTGCGACATAGGAGAACGCCTTTGCCGCGAGTCTCCGGCGATCATCAAGGGTCGTCCCTGTCGCCAAGCGATCGAGCAGCCAGCCATAGTCATCGGGATCAACAATAACCGTCACGGATGCGAAATTCTTTGCTCCGGCCCTCACAAGTGCGGGGCCTCCAATATCGATGAGTTCGACACTTGGATCTGAGTCGAAGGGGTAGAGGTTGACGACCACAAGGTCAATGGGCGACCATCCCTGCGTCTGCAGCTCGTCGAGGTGCTGAGTCTTAGAACGATCCGCCAGGATCGGCCCATGAATGGCGGGGTGCAGGGTCTTGACACGCCCGCCGAAGAGCGAAGGGAAACCGGTGAGATCTTCAACCTTGGTGTGTTCGATGCCGAGCTGTCTCAGCGCTTCGGCAGTACCTCCACTCGCAATGATCGAGTAACCAGCCTCCAGCAGCGCTGGAGCCAGCTCCTCAATGCCGGTCTTGTCATAGAGTGAGATTAAGGCTTGCATCGCTGCACCTCCTGTTCGAGTTCGTTACGAAAACCATGCTGGAGCCACCACGCGGTCCTTGGAAGCGCCCAGCGTTGCGCGGCCACCACCACCGAGGGGTACAACCATCGTTCTACTGACTTAATGCGATCATGGAGCGAGGCAAGGTCGTCCTCTGGCTGGATGCGCACGGGCTCTTGGGCGAGGATCGGTCCCGCATCTACCTCTGGCACCACCAGATGCACTGTCGTGCCCGTCACCTTTACGCCAGTCGCCAGTGCCTGCTCGACCGCGTGCCAACCCGGGAAACTCGGCAACAACGATGGATGGGTGTTCAGAATTGCACCTTCGAATTGTTCAAGGACTGCTCCACTAAGAATCGTTCCAAATCCCGCCAGCACGACCAGGTCGATGCCAGACCCACTCAACGAGGCTTCCAGTGCATCGCTATAGTGCTCGCGGGCAAACCCACCATCGTCGCCAACAAAGTCCTTCCTGTCCAGCAACAGCGCCTCTACCCCAGCCGATTCAGCCACCCCAAGGCCACGACAGGAGCGGTCAGCGAGCACGAGTGCTGGCGTAACCCCCCGCTGGAGGATCGCCTCCATGATCGAACCTACACCAGAGACAAGTACCGCAACACGCACGCCGACAGGCTACCAGATACGGATGCTAGAGTCCTTCAACAATCTCGACCATTCGGTCACCGGCCTCAGTCGGGTTTACCGCAACGACAACTCCCGCCTCTCGAAGCGCATCCATCTTGCCCTGCGCGGTACCATGGCCACCAGAGACGATGGCTCCCGCATGGCCCATCTTACGGCCGGGAGGGGCGGTTACTCCTGCGACGTAGGCGACGACCGGTTTGGTGACGTGTTCCTTGATGAACGCCGCCGCCTTCTCCTCCTCCTCGCCGCCGATCTCGCCGATCATCAGGACCGCCTTGGTCTCAGGATCGGCCTCGAAGGCGGCAAGACAGTCGATGAAGTTGGTGCCCGGAACTGGGTCGCCACCGATACCTACACAGGTCGTCTGGCCGACCCCTTTTTGACTGAGCTCGTAGAGTGCCTGGTAGGTCAGTGTTCCTGAACGGGAAACAATTCCCACCGGTCCTCCGGGTAGAGCAATGTCTCCAGAGGTGATCCCAATATTACAGCGTCCGGGCGAGATAATACCCGGGCAGTTTGGCCCTAGAAGCCGTGTTCCCGGGTAGTTGCGCCGCAACACGCTCGCCACCATCGCTTCGTCTTTTGCCGGAATGAACTCGGTGATGCACACGACGAAAGCGATGCCTGCGGCGGCGGCCTCAATGATGGCATCAGCCGCGAAGCGAGGAGGTACCACAATAAAGCTTGCAGTAGCTCCAGTTGCAGCTGCCGCCTCCTTCACTGAATCAAAGATCGGGATCCCATCCACGTCCGTCCCAGCCTTGCCCGGCGTCACTCCAGCGACTACCTTGGTGCCATAATCGCGGTTACGTAAACCATGAAAGCGGCCCTGGTTACCCGTCAAGCCTTGCACAATCACCTTGGTGTTTTCATCGACAAAAATGCTCATCGTTTGCCCTTCTTTGCAAGCTCAACCGCGATAGCGGCCGCTCCAACCATCGTCTCTTCTACGCGAATTTGATCCGACAGAAGTGTCCGGAGAATCTCATGGCCTTCTCGCGCATTCGTCCCATCCAGCCTGATCACCATTGGAAAGGTGAGGTTCACGCGACCGAGAGCCTCCTGAATCCCCTTGGCCACCTCATCACAACGCGTAATACCCCCGAAAATATTGACGAACACCGCTTGCACGTTCTCATCGGTGTTGATCACCTCGAGTGCGTTCGCCATGGCGTCAGCACCCGCACCACCCCCGAGGTCAAGAAAGTTTGCCGCACGCCCACCCGCTTGACTCACGACATCCAAGGTTGCCATCGCGAGTCCAGCACCGTTCGCGATGATGCCGACGGTGCCATCGAGGCCAATGTAGTTCAGGCCCTTCGAGCGTGCAAGCGCCTCCCGGCCGTCGAGCTCCATATCCGCACGATAGGCCTCCCACTCTGGATGACGATAGCTCGCACTATCGTCAAGGGTGACTTTTGCATCGAGCGCATGGACCTTTCCGTCGGTCTTGATGATCAGCGGATTGACTTCGACAAGATCTGCATCGCCCTCGACAAAGGCCTGGTACAGCTGCAGTAACACCTTGGCAACCCCTGGACGAGATGGTTCGTCGATGCTAGCATCCGCAACAACACGAGCAGCCTCTGCGTCGGTCAAACCCTCAAGCGGGTCAATATGTACCCGCGCAATCGCGTCTGGATTGGTCTTGGCTACCTCTTCGATCTCCACCCCACCCTCTGAGGAGAGCAGACAGAGATACTGCTTGACCCCGCGATCAAGCGTGAAGCTAACGTAATACTCCTTTGCGATATCTGAGGCATGCTCGACCCACACCTTGTGTACGATATGGCCCTTGATATCCATGCCTAGAATCGCCGTCGCCACGTCACGCGCCTCGGCCTCGTCACGAACCAGCTTCACGCCACCAGCCTTGCCACGACCACCCACTTGGACTTGTGCCTTGACCACTGCGGGGAAACCAACCTTGCGAGCGGCATCGACCGCCGCTTCGGGATCCCTCACAAGAACTCCTGAGGACGTTGGCACACCGTAGCGTGCAAAGAAATCTTTACCCTGATATTCGAATAGATCCACTAGCCCCTACTTCCACTTGTCATCTCATCCCAACTTTCTCATCTTCATGCCAGCCACGACACCCAGTTCCATCAGGGGCGAGCGCCCACATCGGCCCTTTGTGCGCGGTTTAGACAGATAGCTCCCTTGCGTCAAGCGTCGACTCAAGCCAATCGCAGATAGCCGTCAAGGAGGACCCAGGAGTAAAAACTTGTGCCACCCCCATCTCGTGCAATACAGGGATGTCGCTATCGGGGATGATGCCGCCGACAACGAGCAACACTCCATCTCGGCCGCGCTCTCGTAGGCCGTCGATCAACTTCGGAACGAGGGTGAGATGGGCGCCCGACAGCAGCGAGACACCAACCGCATCGGCATCCTCTTGGACCACGGTCTCCACGATCTGTTCGACCGTCTGATGCAAGCCGGTATAGATCACCTCAAAGCCAGCGTCTCGCAACGCGCGCGCGACAACTTTGGCACCACGATCATGCCCGTCTAAACCTGGTTTTGCAACAACAACTCGATAGGGTCTCTCCACTAGGCGAATCTTACCGTAGTTCTTGCTTGTCCGCTAACCAGGCAGCTCAAAGAGCATGAGCCGTCACTCTGCCGACGTCCACGACACCGCCACCATGACCCTATCACCATGCTCGCAAGCGAGGCACCGTCACCAGCCAACGGAACACGTCGATCCGCGCCCATCTGCCTTTTGGTAAGGCAGATTTCTCACCAGAGCGCTACCAAGTGCGGGCTTGCGTTAGGCGAGGAGACGCGACTCCCGCTCACTCACAAAACCACACCGATCGAGATAACCGAGTCGCTCCTCGAGAGCTTGGAGCCAAGCGGACTTATCCCGCTCGAACTTTGTTCGATCGCCCTCCTCAAAGTCATGCTCCATCTCGCTAAAGGCCAAATCCTCAGCATCGAGCAGGCGACGATAGCGGACCAATAGGTTATCATCAATGCAGTGTTCGATCACGACTCCCCCTTCGAGATTCGGATGAGCCTACGATAGCACAGCTCGCTGCGCTGAAGGGGTAAAAACCGCACAATCCTTCACCCCGATGGCATTGGCCGACTGATCCACCGCACGCATGGAACTCAACACCGAGGTACGGTGATCCTGGTGGCCGCGCAGGTACTTAGACCAGGCAATAGCAAGATCGGACCAACGAGCAGCAACGGTATTGGCGAGAGGGACGTTCGTGGTCTCTGAGGCAAGCACACTAAAGGCAGAGGCACCTTGACTCAGCTTGGTATTCATCAATCTTCCGGCGTTCTTCTCGAGACTCACGACACTGACGCCATCGAAGACACTCTCGCACACGTGATCTGCAGCGTGTCGATAGCTGGCAAGGCTCTGGATCTTAGGGCTGGAAGAGCTTGCCACGCTAAAGATAATGAGTTGAGCGATAATGCCACCGAGCAGGAGCGCAACGATCAGGAGGCTCACCACTCTAACGAGGCGTCGATGCTGGTGAACTGGCTGGAGGAAGGCGACCTCAGGAGTCGGCAACTCTCTGACAAAGTTGGTAAAACTCGGTCGCTGACGGACTGACGTCGTCCAAGCTTGACCGTCAAAGTAGCGGAGCCGACCTTCTCCTTGTGGATACCATCCAGGTCGCATGGGCGGACGGATCTCCCGGCGGCTACCCAGCATAACTTACCGTTGCATCTAAGTGATTAATAGTGAGTCCACTCATAATGACGCACCTTTTACAAGGTTCTCATGCTCACTTGTCCGAGAGTTGTTCTTGCCTCTCTGAGTACGGCCAGTATTGCTACTGGTCTTGCGTGCTCTCTCCAGGTGATAAGTCAACCCATCATCTGAACTGTCGCCTGTAGCCGATAAGGGCCTGGGAACGACCAGGATGGTCCCAACTTTTGGATCGCTCAATAAAGACAAGAACTTGCGTCTGTGTCCGTTAAGAGTGGAGCCTACCTCGGTTACTACGCGATCCACCGAATACCCATGTTCACTAGCCCAAGCCAACACTCTCGCTACCTGTCTGTCTAGGTCTTGTTTTTGGTCAGAAGACGAGACTCGTGCATGGATCACCGATGACCCATGTTTCGGTTCTTCGGACTCCAGAACACCAACCAGAATTAGCTTTCCAACCTTACGGGCAGGGACGGGCATCTTCCCTGTTCGATACCACCCATACGCCGTCTGAGGATGCATACCTTGGGAAAGCGCCCAATCACGTAAATTCATTACTACTCGTTATAGCACATCCCTACGACAACTGTTGTAACCCCCTCGCGGCAACCGCCTCGCGCAGGAGCCTTGACTGTTCTTGGAGCAGCGAAGCACCCTTGAGAATACGGATATCACCCTCTCGCAGTAACGCGTCTACCGTTAGCGTACTCCCCCGTGGCGCCAGAATCTCTACGGTCGACACAGGATCGACCTGTTCAGCATCCAACGACGGGAGTTCGATGATCGACGCATCCTCACGTAGCCCCAGAACTCTGTCGACATCGGCGATCGACGAACGCAACACCAGAAACAACACGATATCGACATCACCACTGGCGCGCTGATCCCGGAGCACCCTTGTGTCAGGATCGGTCATACAGAATTGCTCTCTTCACCTCTTCAATCGCCTCCGTGACCTTGATGCCTCGCGGACATGCTTCCGTGCAGTTAAAGGAGGTTCGGCACCGCCATACCCCACTCTTTTGGTTCAGAATGTCAAGACGCTCGTTCTTCGCCTGATCACGCGAATCGAAGATAAATCGATGAGCATTCACAATGGCCGCAGGGCCGATATAGGTTCCATTCGCCCAATAGACAGGGCACGAGGTGGAGCAAGCCCCGCAGAGGATGCACTTGGTGGTATCGTCAAAGCGCGCACGGTCCTCGGGGGATTGATAGCGTTCCTTGTAGCCAGGATCGTCATTGGCGATGAGATAAGGAAGGACGCTACGATACTGAGCGAAGAACGGCTCCATATCGACGACAAGGTCCTTGATCACCGGTAGGCCGCGAACCGGCTCGATGACCAGATCAGTGCCAATCGTCGAGATCAGGTTCACACACCCCAAACGATTCTCGCCATTGATCATCATCGCGTCAGAGCCACAGACTCCGTGAGCGCAACTACGCCGAAAGCTCAGCGTGCCGTCGATCGTGCTCTTCACCGCAATCAACGCATTGAGCACCGTATCTGAGTTCTTGAGCTTGAGATCATATTCACGCCAATGCGGACGCACATCGGTTTCTGGGTTAAAACGTTTGATGGTGAGGTGGACATCCACCTCTTTGATCAGAGAGATCTCTTCTGCAGGTTGTACGGTAGTCGTCATTTAGTACTTTCTCTCCATCGGCTCATAGCGGCCCTGAACCACCGGCTTGTAGTCCAGGCTAATTGTGCCCGACTCATCCCGATAGGCGAGGGTATGCTTCATCCAGTTTGCATCGTCCCGGGTCGGGAAGTCGTCACGCCAATGCGCACCTCGGCTCTCTTTGCGTGCATCTGCTCCCAAGACAAGAACCTCGGCGATATCAAGGAGACTGCCCAGTTCTAATGCCTCGGTGAGATCGTAGTTGAAGACCGAACCCTTGTCATCGATGGTGACCTTCTCGTAGCGGTCCCTGAGCTCGTGAATCACCCGTAGCGCCTCCTGCAATGATTCGCCCGTTCGCACAACCGAGGCGTCGCGCATCATGGCCACTTGGAGCTCTCCGCGGATCGCGCCGACCTTCTCACTACCGGTCGAGTTCATCATCATATCGATACGCTCTCGCGTCGGGTCGACAACTGATCGTGGAAGATCAGGATGATCGACTCCCTGGACATACTCGACCATCGCTCGTCCACCACGACGTCCAAAGACATTGATGTCAAGAAGGGAGTTCGTGCCCAACCGGTTTGCTCCATGGACCGAGACACAGGCACACTCGCCCGCCGCATAGAGTCCGGGGAGCACCGTATTGTCTCCATCGATCACTACCTCACCGTGGATGTTGGTGGGGATGCCACCCATCGCATAATGGGCCGTCGGCTGGATAGGAATCGGGTCAGTCTTTGGCTCAAGCCCAAGGTAGGTCCGCACGAAACCACTGATGTCAGGGAGCTTCGCATCGATCTGTTCTGGTGGAAGATGCGTGAGATCAAGGTAGACGTAGTCCTTATCGGGGCCGGCCCCTCGACCTTCCTTGATCTCGGCATGAATAGCTCTCGCCACCATATCACGAGGAGCTAGATCTTTGACCGTAGGCGCAACACGCTCCATGAAACGTTCCCCAAGGCCATTGCGTAGGATCCCTCCTTCACCTCGCGCGCCCTCCGTCAGGAGAATGCCGATTCCATAGATGCCGGTGGGGTGAAACTGATAGAACTCCATATCCTCTAACGGAATACCACGATGGAACAGGACTCCTGGGCCATCCCCGGTGAGCGTATGGGCATTCGAGGTGATCTGGAAGATGCGCCCGTAGCCACCAGTCGCGAAGAGGACGCCCTTGGAGATAAATACGTGCAGATCGCCGGTTGCAAGCTCGTACGCCACCACTCCAGCAGCACGACGCGAGGCACCCTCTCCGTCAAAGAGCACATCAAAGACCTGGAACTCATTGAAGAAGTTCACGTCAGCGGCAACACACTGCTGATAGAGTGTCTGCAAAATCATATGACCGGTTCGATCAGCCGCATAACAGGCCCTGCGCACCGGCGCTTCGCCGTGATTGCGCGTGTGCCCACCGAAACGGCGTTGGTCAATCCGACCCTCAGGAGTCCGAGAGAAGGGCAGGCCGAAGTGTTCCAGGTCGATCACGGCATCGATCGCCTCGCGACACATGATGTCGATAGCATCCTGATCGCCAAGGTAATCGCCCCCCTTCACGGTATCAAAGGCGTGCCACTCCCAATAATCTTCCTCGACATTTGAGAGGGCTGCGCACATTCCACCCTGGGCTGCTCCCGTATGGGAACGCGTGGGGTAGAGTTTGGTGATCACCGCGGTGCGCACCTTGCCAGCCGTTTCGAGGGCGGCCCGAAGGCCAGCGCCACCGGCACCTACGATAACTGCGTCATAACTGTGGTAGTGAACGTTCACACCTAACAGTTTTGCATGAAATCTGCGAGTTCATGAAATTTCGCGCGATTTCCCTCTAGCATTTTCCTATGGACTTCCCAACAAACCTCGGTGACCTGGTGGACAGTGGCTACAAGCCAAGAACCGTGCGAGAGGAGATCCGAGCGAACGTCTTTGCGAGACTTCGGGCACATGCGCCAGTGATCGATGGGTTATTTGGCTACCAAGACACCGTCTTGCCAGAGCTTGAGCGCGCGCTCGTCATCGGACACGACATCATCTTCCTCGGTGAGCGGGGTCAAGGCAAAACCCGGATGATTCGAACGCTCTACGAACTGCTCGACGAATGGATACCGGTGGTAGAGGGTTCGGTACTCAATGAGGATCCTCTCCATCCGATCCTGCCAAGCACGAGAGAGCACCTCAAGCACGAGGGGCCCAAAGCCCCAGTCGCATGGATCAACAGAGCCACACGCTTTAGCGAAAAGCTAGCCACCCCCGATACCACGATCGCCGACCTCATCGGCGAGGTTGACCCGATCAAAGTCGCAGAAGGGCGGTATCTCGGCGATACCGACACGATTCACTATGGGCTTGTCCCGCGCACCAATCGGGGTATCTTTGCCATCAACGAGCTTCCTGATCTCCCAGAACGCATTCAAGTCGGCCTGCTGAACGCTCTCGAGGAACGTGACATTCAGATCCGCGGCTACAAGATCGCCCTCCCTCTTGACATCCTCTTTGTCGCGTCAGCCAACCCAGAGGATTACACGAGCCGTGGGCGATTGATTACCCCTCTCAAGGACCGCTTCGGTACCCAGATCACGACGCACTACCCGGAGGTGGTCGAGGACGAGATCGCCATTGTGACTAGCGAAGCCAGACTGCCATCCGACCTTGTGGTCGTCTCTCCGCCACCGATCCTGCTGATCATCGCCACCATGGCTCAGCTTGCCAGACACCATTCAAGTATCTCCCAACACTCGGGAGTCTCAGTTCGTGCATCGATCGCGGCCTATGAGGCGGTCACCGCAGCCGCACTCGTACGATCGATTCGCAATCAAGAGTCGCCAGCGGTGATCCGCGTGACCGACCTTGAAGCCGCCCTTCCAGCTTTTGTCGGGAAAATCGAGGTGGAGTCGCTTGACCCTCGGGAAGGCATGAAGATCGGCGTTGCCCTCCTACGCCAAGCGATAGGCGCCGTGTTCACCCAATACTACGGAAGCCAGGATGCGACTGCCTTGGTCGAAGAGGTGAATCGATCACCGCTCCAGATCGAGGCTGACCAGTCAGCCACTGCGTACCAAACCCTGCTAGCCAGCTATCCAGAACTCCTCGCGTTTGTCGGGTCCTCACCAACGAGTGAAGAACTCCCTTGTTATGTTGACCTTGTCCTTGAAGGTCTTGTCGCGACGCGACGGCTCTCGCGCCACACCTCCGTCGACCGCACTACCTTCGGGTCGAGCCGTGCCTAAGCGTTATCGCTATCATGACTATGATCCCGCGCTCGACACGACGACCCAAGCCGACGAGATTCTGGATGCACTCGCCGACTCACTCACCTATCACGGCAATGTCTCTGAGGCGCTCCGGGAGTTACTCGCACAAGGTTTTGGAGCGACACCAGGGCTCGCAGAATTGTTGGAGCGGCTGCGGAGACGTCGCGATGAACTGCTTGCCCATTACGATCCCAACGGTCTCGTTGCACAACTCAACACCGAACTCGATGCCATTATCAGCCAAGAACATACCACGCGTTCCCAAGCGTATGCTGCCAGCGGTGACGAGCAGCACCTCCTCGCGGGGCTTGAGCTCGATGCTCTCCCAGCGGGGCTTGGCGACCGTATCCGAGAACTAACCAACTACGAATTTCTTGATGAAAGGGCCAAAGAGCGTTTTGGTGACCTCGTCGAATCGCTTAGGTCCTCCATGTTGCGCGAACAGGTGCAGCAACTACGAGATGCGCTCACCACTGCCGATCCCGAGTTGACGGCACAGATGATGAACGAGTTGGCAGAGCTCATAGAGCGCTTTCGCAACGGTGAAGACGTCGAGGCCGACTTCGCCAGTTTCAAACAACAATACCCAGGTATCGCCGGTGATGACGAGGAGTTTGAAGACTTCTTGGCACGGATGGTGGAATCAGCCAGGTTGACGCAGTCTCTCCTTGGCTCGATGGATGCGGCGACCCGTGCAGAGCTCATGGACCTCATGTCCGTCCTCTCGGAGTCACCTGAGCTCGGCCAAGCGATGTCACGTCTTGGCTCCGCCCTTGGCCCCTGGACAAATACCGACGCGGCGGGTTATGGCTTTCACGGGGATGTTCCCCTTGGTCTTGGGGAGCTTGAGGAGGTCATGAGCACCCTTGGTCAACTCGACGAGCTCGAAGGTGCCCTAAAACAGGCCTCAAGCCCCGAGCGACTCTCCGAGCTCGATAGCGCCCAACTTGAGGAGTTACTCGGTTCCGATGCTGGTGACGCCGTCAGTCGCCTCAAACAACTCGCCGACCAACTCAGCGACGCCGGGTTGATCGACCGTGACGGTGGAAAACTCGAGCTCACCGGCAACGCCATCAACAAGCTCGGCGACATCGTCCTCCATCGGCTCTTTCCCGCGGGACAGGCGCGCCTCCTTGGCAATCATGAGTCACGACGGATCGGCCATCAGGGAACGGATCTGAGCGGCGAGACGAAGCCATACGAATTTGGAGACCCGTTCCGACTCGCTCTACGCGAGACCATGACCAATGCACTCGCGCGGCAGGGTGGAGGAACTCCGCTGCAACTTGCACCCGAGGACTTCGCCATCGAACTGACGGAGGAGCGGACGCGGGCCGCCACCATGTTAGCGCTCGATCTTTCGCTCTCCATGCCATTGAACGATACCTTCCTCCCCGCCAAACAGGTCGCACTCGCACTCTCTAGTCTGATCCACTCCCGTTATCCACGGGACTACCTCGGTTATGTCGTCTTTTCCGAGGTGGCGCGCGAGGTCGATCTTGCTCACCTACCTAGCGCGCAGTGGGACTATGTCTATGGCACCAACATCGAGCACGCACTGCTCCTGTGTCGTACTAGATTACGGAATCAACCTGGGTACCGACAGATCTTGCTGGTGACCGACGGAGAGCCAACCGCGCATATCGACCCTGATAATCATGAGGTTTTCTTCGCGTACCCACCGTCACCCGAGACAATCCAACGGACACTCGCCGAGGTCCTGCGGTGTACTCGAGAGGGAATCACGATCAATCTTTTCATTCTCAACCCAGATACTGGATTACGCAGCTTCGTCAACAACGTACTGGCCATCAATCATGGACAGGCGTTCTACTCCTCAGGGACCACGCTCGGCTCCACGCTCGTACAGGAGTACGTCGATGACAGAGTGCAACGAGCCAGTCGTCGCCCTACTTCATGACAGCACGATACCCAGTCCTCGCACCGGAGAAGCTCGTCTGAAGAGCTCGAATGGGCGGGGTGCACAAAGCCTGCTAACCTCAGAGACAAATGCAGATGATCCCGACCGAGCCTCCTTCGGGGAAGCAGTATCACCTGGCCTTCGAGGGGTACCACGCCGTCATCGTGGAAGTCGGTGGCGGTATCCGGTTCCTTGAACACCGTGACCGGCCAGTACTAGAGTCCTATGATGAGAGTGCCATCTGTGACGGTGCCCATGGGGCACATCTCTTGCCATGGCCAAACCGCGTATTCGGTGGAAGGTATCGATTCCACGACCAAGACTATCTGTTGCCCTTAACTGAGGTCGAAGCGGGCAACGCAATACATGGTCTCATACGTTGGCACCCGTTTGACGCCACACGACTCACACAGAGTTCTGCAACGTTGCAGACAACCCTGCACCCTGCACCGTGGTATCCATTCCGTCTCTTCGTCCAATTGCATTACCAGCTGTCGACCGAAGGACTCACGATCACCACCGAGGTGTCCAATCGTAGCTCCGAAGCCTGTCCGTTTGCCCTCGGTCATCATCCCTACCTCTCCCCGGGCAAAGACGAGATCATCGACCGAGCGATCTTCTCCGCTACGGCTTCTGATATCGAGAGTCTTGCCAACGATGAAGATAGCTCCGCTGCAAATCTTGCGCTGCCACGGCCCATCGGGGAACGCGTGCTCGACACGACCTTCGCCGTTCACTCAACTGATGATGCCACAAGTTGGGCGCGTCTACAGGGGACCGACGGCCGAACCGTCGAGCTTTGGGCAGACCAAAGCTACCGCTACCTCCAAGTCTTTACTGGCGATACACTACCGAGTTGGCGCCGTCGTCGAGCACTAGCGGTCGAACCGATGACCGCGCCACCCAACGCACTACAGAGCGGCCAGGATCTGCTAATCCTTGAACCGAAAGAGACACGTACAACACAATGGGGAGTTCAACTGCAATGACCACGACATCTACAACCACAGGCGGACACAACGACGATCAATCGGTGGAGGTCTTCGTCATCTTCGGCATCAGCGGTGACCTCGCCAAGAAGATGACGTTCCCATCGCTCTATCGCCTCGAAGAGAACGACAAACTGACCTGTCCCATCATCGGTGTCGCCATGGACGACTGGACCACCGACGGACTCATCAAACACATGCGAAGCTCGATTGCCAGCACCATCAAGGATCCTGACACCAAGGTGATCGACCGACTCGCGAACCGACTGCAGTATCTGCGAGGAGACTTCACCTCGGACAGCACCTACCATGCACTCGCTCAGCTGATGGGCTCTGCCCAGCGCAAGCTTTATTACCTTGAAATTCCTCCCGTTCTCTTTGCGCCAGTCGTCGAGGCGGTGGCAAAGAATGGGCTGGCCAAAGATGCCTTTTTCCTGATCGAAAAGCCATTTGGCCATGATCTCGCCTCGGCGAAGGAGCTCAATGATCGCCTACATGCTGTCATCGATGAGCAACAAATCTTGCGGATCGACCATTTCCTTGGCAAACAACCGGTGCTCGATCTGTTCTATTTACGATTCGCCAACTCGCTCCTTGAGCCTCTCTGGAACCGCGACCACGTCTCCGCTATTCAAGTCAACATGACCGAGGACTTTGGGGTAGAGGACCGGGGTGCCTTCTACGACCCGGTTGGTGCCCTTCGCGATGTGGTCCAAAACCATCTGCTGCAGGTCCTCGCGCTCGTGCTGATGGAGGCGCCGAGCCAGGCCGGTGATCGTGCCCTCTGGGATAAAAAAGCCGACGTTTTTCGCGCCATGGCGACGGTTGACCCTTCGCAGGTGATCCGTGGTCAGTATGAGGGATACCAGGACGTGCCGGGGGTCCAACCAGGATCCAAGACGGAGACCTTCGTCGCACTGCGCCTCAGTGTGAACAACTGGCGATGGGAGGGCGTGCCGATCTTCCTCCGCGCCGGCAAAGCACTCAAAGCCACCGCAACCGAGGTCCGACTCATCTTCCGCCATCCGCCAAAACTCAACTCGCTTGAATTGCCAACCCATGTCGCACCAAACCAAGTCATTCTCAGGATCGATCCTGAGCCAGGGTTGCGGATGACGCTCTTCTCGAAGGCGGCCGATAGCACCGGTTCCGACGAGGTCCACCTTGATCTGCCCTTCGCTAAGGAACTGGGGCGTGCTCCCGAGCCTTACCAACTGCTCATCAGCCATGCACTCGAGGGCAATCATTCACTCTTTACTCGCGAGGATGTCGTCGAGGAGACCTGGAGAATCCTCGATCCACTTGTCCACAGCACCACGAAACCAGAGACCTATGCGCGCGGCACATGGGGACCAGACTCCGCGGTCGATGTCGTTCGAGGTCATCTCGCCTGGCAGGTTCCTTGGACCGATTGACCACAAAGGCTGCAAGGCTCCTCGACCCAGGAAGTTAGGAGGTACCGATGACACATGACGAAATCGACCCAATTGACCCTGTCGGCGACCCTGCGTGCTGGCTCTCTCGTGTCTGCCCCGCCTGCGGAGCAATCGCCTCCGAAGATCAAAGCGATCACTGCCGAATGCCGAATCCCGTACCAGCAGATTGTATGAGGCTCGCACCCGATGACAGAATCCGTCGATGAGCTGACGATCGCTGCCAATATCGTCGTCCAGCGAATCTATGCTGCGCCATCGCTACACCCAGGCTACCGAGTCCTTGTGGATCGTCTTTGGCCTCGCGGCGTCTCCAAGGAGGCACGCTCTTGGGACCGATGGGAGAAGGAACTTGCACCGAGCACACCGCTTCGGCGATGGTATCACCATGAGCCCGAGAGGTTCGACGCTTTTAGCGAACAGTATCAACAAGAACTGCTTCTGCCGAAGCGACAGACCGCGCTCAATAACCTGGCTGCCCAGGCGCGGAACGAGCGTATCCTCGTCCTCTTGACAGCTACGCGCGATCTTGCACATTCCGCCGCACTCGTTCTCGCCTGCACGCTTGCACAGATCGGCTACTCGGAGTAGGACGACAAGGATTATGGCGCGATGCCAGGGCAGCTCGGTGCAAAGCCAGCTCGGTGCAAAGCCAGCTCGGTGCAAAGCCAGCTCGGTGCAAAGGCTCAACCCACCTCCGGATCCATCAGCACTTCGATGGCGGGTACTGATCCCTCTTCTTGCAACGCAATACTTCGCACAACTCCGGCCGCCGCAAGATCGCCGAGCGCGGCGCCCAGGGAGCGAAGCCGATCCCCGGTATCACGAATCACCACCTGCTCCACCGGTGTCTTGGGCGAAACCTTGTGCTCGCTCTTGATCTTTCGCACCTCCGTCAAGACCTCCTGGGCGGCTCGAAAAATATCCACTGCAGCCTCTCCCTGTACCGCCGAGGAATCTGCCGTGAGCCTGCGCAGACCCTCGCCCGGCTGGGGCCAGGCATTACGGTGGATGGACTCATCGTGTGACCACGACCACGCCTCCTCGGTCACGAAGGGCTGGTACGGCGCCAAGGCTCGTAACAAAAGCTCGTTCGCGATTCGAAGCGTCGCCAACGCCGATGCCCTGCCTGCCTCCGACAGGGTCACGAGAGGAAGTTCAACCTCTGTCGGATCACCGTAGGCACGGACCTTAACGAGCTCAAGATAGTCATCACAGAACTCCCAGAAACAACGCTCTATCGTCTCAAGCGCCCCGGTGTAATCGTTCTGTTCAAGCCGAACGGTAGCCTCATTGAGTGCCTCGTCCAACACCGCCAGAAAGCTGAGATCGAGCGGGTGCGGAGCGACCATCTCTGGTGGACTCTCGGTCCGAGCGAGGGTACCGAGCACAAACTTGGTTGCGTTGGCTATCTTGATCGCCAGACGACGACCGATTTTCATCTGTCCTTCATCAGCCGCGGTATCGACCCCAGGTCTTCCCCCTGCCGCCCAGTAGCGCAAAGCATCTGACCCAAAGCGTTCAACGAGGGGGAGGGGCGTGACCACATTGCCCTTCGACTTGGACATCTTCTTACGATCGGGGTCGAGCACAAACCCCGATATCAGCGCGCGCTTGAAGGGTAATGCGCCAAAGCCAAGTTCACTACGCACGATCGTATAGAACAGCCAGGTACGAATAATCTCCTGCCCCTGGGGCCGTAGATCCATCGGGAAGACCTTCGCGAATCGTTCAGGGTTTTCAAGCCAGCCCCCCGCAAGCTGGGGGCTCAAACTCGAGGTCGCCCAGGTATCCATCACGTCAGGATCGGCCGCAAATCCGCCTGGCTGGTTCCGCTGACTCTCCTGGAACCCATGAGGAGTCTGGCTATGCGGATCGATAGGAAGATCCTCCATCGCCGGGAGAATTGGCCGATCGTAGTCAATCTCGCCGGCTGCATCGATTGGATACCAGACAGGGATTGGGATCCCAAAGAATCGTTGCCTCGAGAGATTCCAATCCGCGTTGAGTCCTCGTACCCAATTCTCATAGCGAACCCGCATGTGCGGTGGGAGCCAGTCCAGCTCCTCTCCCCGAGCGATAAAGGCAGCGCGATGTGACAGGAGCCGCAAGAACCACTGACGCGAGGCGACGACTTCCAGTGGCCGATCACCCTTCTCGTAGAATTTGACGGCATGCTGGACATTGGTCGGCGTTCCCAAAAGATCTCCCGATTCGAGGAGCAGCTCAGTGACACGCTCGCGCGCAGCAACACTACGTCGTCGAGCAAGCTCGCCATAGAGGGCATTGGCACGCTCAGGGTCCTCTGAAGGGAATTGATCAGAACCAAAGACGATGCCGTCGAGAAGGCGTCCGTCGCGCCCCATAATGACCCGTAGCGGAAGCTGTCCCTCACGCCACCAGGTGACGTCCGTGAGGTCACCAAAGGTGCACACCATCGCCGCGCCAGTTCCCTTCTCGGGATCGGCGAGCGGATGCGCGATCACCCTAACCGGGACTCCAAAGAGTGGCGTCAACACCCTCTGCCCCACGAGCGACTGATACCGCGTATCGTCAGGATGTACCACCAAGCCGACACACGCCGGAAGGAGCTCCGGCCTGGAGGTTTCGATCTCTACTTGCCCACCCCCTGCCACCTGGAAGCGCACGCGATGATACTTGCCAGCGACGGGACGATCCTCAAGTTCTGCTTGTGCAACGGCTGTTTGGAAGTCGACATCCCAAAGGGTCGGCGAGGAGTTTTGATAGATCTCACCCTTTGCGAGCAACGACAGAAATGCTGCCTGCGAGACTTTGCGAGATCGCGAGCCGACGGTGGTATAGGTGAGTGACCAATCGACAGAGAGTCCAACTCGGCGCCATAGCATCTCGTAGACCTGCTCATCGAGTTGGGTGAGTTGTTCACACAGTTCGATGAAGTTAGCCCGGGAGACAGGGCGCAGCTCCTTCGCGGACGAATCGGGTACAAGATCCGGCTCGTATTGCAGCGAGGGGTCACACCGAACGGAGAAGTAGTTTTGCACCCGCCGCTCCGTTGGCACGCCGTTATCATCCCATCCCACTGGGTAGAAGACTTCATGTCCCTGCATGCGTTGATAACGAGCAATGATGTCCGCATGGGTGTAGGAAAACACATGGCCAATATGCAACGAACCACTCACCGTTGGAGGAGGCGTGTCGATTGAGTAGATGGCTTCGGCGGGAACGCTGTCATCAAAGCGGTAGATCTCGCGCTCTTCCCAGATAGCAGACCATTTTTGTTCTAGCCCATCAAGGGTGACCTTGTCGGGGACGCTGATCACAGCAACCAACTCCTCTCGCGGCTTGTGCGCCGTGACTTCACTCCCGCCGCAAGTAGCGGCTCGTATACTGAAAGAGCGATGACCACACTCTTTGACACCATGACCGGATCAGTTACCCAGCTTATCAACCCGGGTCAGGACACCTTCTCCCTCTACGTCTGCGGCCCTACGGTGCAGGACCGCCCTCATCTTGGACATGGTCGTATCGTGGCCACCTATGATCTGCTCCGTCGCCACCTTCAACACAAAGGGCTGAACGTGAACCTGGTCATGAATGTGACCGATATCGACGACAAGATCATCACACGAGCCTTACAGGAGTCGACAAGCGCCGAGGAGATTGCCAGCCGCTACGAGGCGATCTGGTGGGAGACCATGGACCAACTCGGGGTTGATCGGCCAGACGCCACCCCACACGCCACTGACTGGGTTCAAGCCATGATCGTCAAAATTGCGATGATGATCGATGCCGAAGCTGCGTACGTGATCGATGACGGAGTTTATCTGCGCATCGCAAGCGTTCCCCACTATGGAATCCTCACCAAGCAGGACTTTGACCAGCTTCAACCCGGCAACCGCGTTGAGGTCAACCGATCGAAAGAGTCGCCGCTCGACTTCGCGCTCTGGAAGCGAGTAGGGGCGGATGAGGTCGGTTTCGAGTCACCCTGGGGTTATGGCCGCCCAGGATGGCACACCGAATGCGTGACCATGTCGATCGAGCTACTCGGCTCGACCTTTGATCTCCATGGTGGCGGCATGGACCTCATTTTCCCCCATCATGAGAATGAACTGGCCCAAGCACAAGTACTCGGTGCACCCTTTGCTCGCCACTGGGCCCACGTCGGCTTCGTGGAGATGAACGGCGAGAAGATGTCGAAGTCGGTCGGCAACACGCTTGATCTCACCGAGGCTGTGAGGGGATTTGGAGGGCGCGCCGTCCGCCTCGCGTACCTGCGCGCTTACTATCGCTCACCGCTTGAGATGTCCGAAGCCACACTCAACGATGCGTTAGCATCGCTCAATCGCATCGACAACTTCCTCGAGCGTGGCCCATTCGGTCAGGTCGAAGCCGATACCCTCGCCACCTTTGTTGATGCTCTCGACAACGATCTTGACACACCTACTGCGTTTTCACTCCTCTTCGACCAGGTAAGAGAGGGTAATACCCGCTATGACCATCGCCAATCTGGTCCAGCGGCTGACAAAGCAGCCACGGTGTATGCCATGCTTGACTGGCTCGGGCTTGCGCCAGCAACCGAAGACCTCTTTATCCCTCCGGAGATCAGCGAAGCTGTCGAAGCTCGGCAACAAGCCAAACAACGCCGCGACTACGCGCAAGCCGATGCGCTCCGGGCGGTCATCGAAGCCGCCGGCTTCGCCATCTTTGATACGAAAGATGGAACCGAACTACGCAAGGATCGTCGCCTTGCAACCGACGAGTCCCTCAACGAGACGTCATCGCTCGATAAATAGAGACGGCACGGAGCATATGTTACCGAGCGGTAATATAATGGAAGGATAGGAGGAATTATGGATCCATACTCGCTTTCACTGACAGAGGACCAAATCGAACTACAGCAATGGGCGCACGATTTTGCCGAAAAGACGATCCGGCCAGCGGCTCACGAATGGGACGAGCGTGAAGAGACACCGTGGCCGATCATCAAAGAGGCAGCCAAGATCGGCCTGTACTCCTACGACTTCCTCGTGAATGCCTACGCCGACAAAACCGGCCTCACCCTGCCGCTCGTGATGGAGGAGCTCGCGTGGGGCGACGCTGGCATCACGCTCGCCATCTTCGGCTCCACACTTGCGGTGGCCGGTATTCTCGCGAATGGCACCGCCGAGCAGGCTAACGAATGGATCCCACAATGTTTTGGCAGCGCTGATGATCCCAAACTGGCCGCTTTTGGCGTCACCGAGCCGGATGCGGGGAGTGACGTCTCGTCGCTACGGACGCGAGCGGTCTACAACGAAGCCGACGACACATGGACGCTCAACGGAACCAAAACCTGGATCACCAACGGTGGTATCGCCGATATCCACGTTATCGTAGCGAGTGTCGATCCTGAACTCGGATCGCGGGGCCAAGCGAGCTTCATCATTCCCCTTGGTACGAGCGGGCTTCGCATGGGGCAAAAGTTCAAGAAAATGGGGATTAGGGCATCGCACACTGCAGAGGTTGTCCTCGAAGACGTCACTGTCCCTGGTCATCTGCTACTCGGCGGCAAGGATCGGCTTGATGAACGTCTGGCCCGCGTGAGGGAAGGGAAGCGAGCCTCGTCGCAGGCAGCAATGGCGACCTTCGAGGCCTCCCGTCCCCTTGTTGGAGCCCAAGCGCTTGGCATCGCTCGAGCGGCCTATGAGTATGCGCTCGACTACGCCCGAGAGCGTCGCCAGTTCGGACGAGCGATCATCGAAAACCAAGCGATCGCCTTCAAGCTCGCCGACATGGCCACGCAGATCGATGCGGCCCGACTACTTGTCCATCGCGCCGCATGGATGGCCGCTCAGGGCCACTCCTTCTCTCACGGGGAGGGGTCGATGTCAAAGCTCTTTGCTGGCGAAGTTGCCGTCAAAGCGACCGAAGAGGCGATCCAAATCCTCGGCGGGTATGGGTACGTGCGAGAGTACCCAGTGGAGCGCTGGCACCGAGACTCCAAGATCTACACAATTTTCGAGGGGACCTCTGAGATTCAAAGACTGATCGTTGCTCGGGCCATCTCAGGAGTCAAACTTCGCTGAGTGACTGGTTCTCAGATGAGATGTCGGTGCTTTGCCACCCATCGGTAGCACCGATCCGCGACCGCATACGGACGGGGACCGCGGAGCCAGACGCCGATCAGTCTGCCCCCCGCACCCGACAGCTGGAGCCACTCGATAACGGCATCGATGCCGACGAACTCGTGGCCGTCAATCGTAAGGACGACGCCACTACCGTGAATAACTGACGCCTGATCAGAACGCACTTCGATTGCTGGCGCAAGGCGACAGGCGATAGCTCCGCTGGCACGACAGAGTCGACAGGTGCCGTCGATCGAGAGAGTCGGTTGCTGAGATTGTTGGGGTAGCGTCCTTCCAGAGCGTCTCTCTCCAGGGCGGTCAGGTTTATGGGCAAAAGCACCTACCCACCTGGTGGGTTGTCGCGTGAGCCATCCGACGGACTTGGGTTGCATGTGCTTAGGCTAGCCGTATCGCGTAGTGATCATGGTGCACTCTCCGTTGACCTCGCCTATAGCGACCTCGGGCAGGCTGCACAATCCCCTCTCCGTGCGCGATCCCCACACCCGGGTAAGACGATACAACCACATTCGTCGTTCCAAATCCCTGTCCACTCCTCGCTACACTCAAAGGGTGTGAGCCACGCTCGATGGAATCTACTTCGCACCACCGCAATCCTGTGGGGCAGCCTGCTCCTCGCCGCCAGCTTGATCTGGCTTGACTTTGGTACGGTATCTGAGGTCGCCATCGGCCCAGGGGGTCTCGTCAATCTATCCCAAGCTGTTGGGTTGAATCATCACCATCCCCGTCATCTAGCCCTGTTCGATGCACAACTTTCCGTCACTACGCTCACCCCACTCCAGCTTGTCATCGATCACCTCAATCCCAATCTGGAGTTCATCACTCCCTTACGCAATGAAAGGACACCCTTAGACAACGCCAGCTCCAGCAACCTCCAGGCGGTGCTATCCGCCGGAGTTGCGGCCTACCGGTATCTCGGGCTACCGATTACCAACACGCATGGGCTCATCGTCCGCGATATCCTCCCACATTCTCCAGCCCAGGGGGTCATTCACCTCGGCGACCTCATCACCACCGTCAACGGACTAAGGGTCTCGAATCTATTGAACTTTGAGACAGCTTTAACCTCGAAGCCGCATAGTCCAACTGTTACGCTTGTTCTCGAACGCCAACAACTGGGTGCCCCAACACCCAAGCGCAGCAAAGTACGAGTGCCCTTTAACGAAGGGAAGTTGGGGATTGTCATTGCCGCTGCCAGCCTCTACGAGCTCCCAAACGCACTCAGGCTGCAAATCCCTCGGGCGCTCGACGGTAGCGAAGGACTCGCAGAAGCTCTCGCGATCATCGATAGCGTCCGTCATCTACACCTCAAATACCCTCTTTCCGTGGGTCTCATTGGCGTCGTCAAACCTGACGGAGCAATACAGCCAGTGTTTGGGATCGCACAAAGAGTCGCTGCCATGCGGGATGGGCATCTACGCTATGTACTTGTGCCATCAGTACAGCGCCAGAGTGCCCAGCGGGCTTCACACGGGATGATCGACGTGATCGGTGTAACCTTTCTCTCTCAGGCGGTACGAGAGGTTGAGCGGCTCGGAAGGGCAAGGACTCCAAAGGAAGTAGTCCGATAGGAGGCGAGAATGTGGCGGCCAGAGACTAACGATACACACGAAAGCTTCAACATCGTCAGAAAAGGTTACGACCGCGAAGCGGTTGATCGTCTGCTCGCTGCGCTTCGTCAAGAGCTATCGCAAGCCTCAGAGCGAATCGCCAAGCTAGAGGTCGAACTCTCCCAATCCCGACAGGCCCACGAAACGCTGCGGGAGGATACGCGTCTCGCGCTCTCCGACCCAGAGCGGGCCAGCAAGTTGCTCGGCCAGGAGGCCTCTGAGGTGCTCAAAAGTGCGAACGATGCCGCACTCGGACTCCGACGCAAGGCGGAGTCGACGGCAAAGGATCTCCTGGAACGAGCACGGCGCGAGGCAGAAGAGATTACCAGGCAGGCCAAGTTAGCCGCCGAAAGTGAGATCGAGGAGGGGCGTCAAGTTGCTCGCGCCCATCTCGAAGAGGTGCGACAGCAAGGACGTGAGATCCTTGCTATGGCCGACTCAACAGCGTCGAGCACGGTAGAGGCGGCAAAGCGCGAGGGGCGCTCCTTGGTATTTCGTGCCCGCGAACATGCGGCCAACTTGACCCAGCAGGCCGAAAACCGTGCTGCCCAGGTGCGGGAGGAGATCTCCGGTCTCGACCTTGATCGCCAACACCTGATCGGGATCCTCCGAGGCGCACAGGATCTGGTTCGCTCATCACTCGCTTCGCTCGACACACGGCCGCTCTTCCCTGATCACGCCGCCACCGATATCCCCAAGGAAGGGAACGAGCCCGACACCGCACCAACGAGTGATGAACTGCCAACGAGTGAAGAACTGCCAACGAGTGAAGAACTACGGAGCGCCGACATCGAGCTTCACGATCAGCCAACCGCAGGACCCGTTGATGGGGATGCGCTCAGCCACATTACCGAACCAACAAAAAACACAGATACCACCCCCGTTGAGGCGGGTGTCGATACCGCACAAGCTGCGTTGACACTCGCCGACGTTACCAAGCTCATCGAACTCGCTGCCGAACAGACGGCGGCATTTGAACTCGACGACGAGGCGGACTACCTAAGCGACCGTGCGATCGATGATGCCGGCACCCTGCGCGCTGATGATCTGGCCGAGCAGGCAACGGAACCTCCTTCGAGCGGCATCCGAGAGCGGAAAAACACTCGAGCATGGAACGACAGTGAAGTAGCGGCGCTAGACCCTCGCGCCTCCGCACCAGAACCCTCGACGTCCGAAGACGATCATCGGACTCCGCTTCATGAGATCGATGAGGCCAATGCCAGTTCCGCTGATGCTACCTCCACCCCCTCGGGTGCGTCCGACGCGGAAGCGGGGCAAGAACCTCGAGAGCTCCAAGATGCAACGGAGTTCGAGGATGCAACGGAGTTCGAGGATGAGATCGTCGTCGTGGAGCGGTATCGTCAACCACGCCCTGAGGCCGCCACAACAGACAACTCCAAGTCTCGTCTGCAACGCCTCGAGGCACTCTTTAGCGAACTCCGCGAAGAGGACACTGACCACGGTGTTGCCACTTCACGAACCATGAGCCAACCGAGTACTGTTCCAGCGGCTACGTCTGATCACTCCGACACCACAGTCACAGGCGACTCCATCGTCGACCCCGTACCCGGGAGTGCCCAGAGTCTCCAAGATTCCGAGACTGACCACCTAGCCCAAAAAATTCGAGGTGCGCTCAAGGATCTTTTCGACCCCCGTGCGGTTGACCTTTCGCGACGGATCAAACGAATCACCCAGGATGATCTCAACAAAATTCTTGCGACGCTTCGTTCGAGCGGTCGCGATAGCGCTATCTCCCTCATCGATCAGATCGTCAACGACAGCCAAACGCGAGCCGGGGATGTGCGACTACTCGTGGCTCGCATTCTCCATGCAGGATCTGACTTCGGCGCCCTCCTTGGAGACCAGCGCTTCGATCCCTCAGGCCAGCGCTTTGACGAGCTATCTCAAGAGATGGCGATCGATCTCACCGACACCCTGGGACAGGCGACTCTGGTGCGCGCGCTTGAAATACTCGAGCGCGGCTCCGAGCTGGACGAGATGGAGCTCGTTGGACGCACTAACGGGGTCTATCGTGAAGCTCGACGCAAGCTCGACGAGCTCATCAGCGACACTGCCTATCAGATTTTCTGTCGTGGTGTTCGCCTCGTTCCGGGGGCAACCGGCTATCTTTGGGTCACATCGTCGGCCACGCAACCCTGTGCGGACTGCGAAGACAACATGCTCGCTGGAATCAATCCCTTAGCTGAAGCGTTCCCTACAGGACATGAGAATCCGCCAGCACACCCCGGTTGCACCTGCGTTATTGTTCCTGTCTTCGCCTAGGGTATAGTGGATGCGCGTTCCACAAGATATCACCCGTAACCGACGGGGGCCGTCGCGGGCACAGCTCATTCTGATCGGGGTCGTCGTACTCCTGATTGTCGTTCTGTTTTCGCTCAAGGGCATTGCTGTCTTTTACACTGACTTCCTCTGGTTTTCGAACTACCATCTTGACGAAATCTGGAAAGGTGTTCTGCTCGCTAAGGTAGAGCTGTGGGTCGTGTTTGCAGCGATCTTCGCTGTCGCTTGTTACGTCTCCTTGACCATTGCAAACCATCATCTCCCAGCGATCACCCCCCAAGATGATGACCTCATTCAGCGTTACCGCGCCACGAATGAACAACACCCGAAAATTGCCAAGATCGCCATCACGGTTGTCGCCACACTCATCGTCGCCTCACAGGCACCAAGCGAGTGGAAAAACTGGTTGCTCTTTCGCAACTACGTGCCTTTCCCAACGAAGGACCCGCAGTTCCATCTGAACGCCGGGTTCTTCGTCTTCCGGCTACCCTTCATCCAGTTCCTCATCTCATGGAGCTTCCTCGCTGTTGCTGTCACCTTCGTCCTCACGGTTGGTGTGGCCTATCTCAATGGTTCCCTGCGACTCCAGGGGCGGGGAACTCGTGCTACCGCGCACCTCAAGGCTCATATGTCGGTCCTACTCGCCGTCATGGCGCTCATCAAGGCCGTCGGCTACTACTTTCAGCGCTACCAGCTTGACATGTCGACCAGAGGATACGTCGAGGGGGCAAGCTACACCGATGTCCATGCACAGCTCCCTGCCATCAACCTGCTGATCTTCATCTCTGTTGTCGCCTGCGGATTGTTTGTCTTCAATATTTACCGACAGGGTTGGGTCTTGCCCGTCTTGGCGCTCGGGCTATGGGCCTTCATCTCCATCGTGCTCGGTGCCATCTATCCCGCCCTGATTGAGAAGTTCGTGGTAGCACCGGCGCAGGAGCAGAAAGAGGCTCCTTACATCGAGCGCAACATCATCGCGACGCGCTATGCAATGGGTCTGAACTCGATCTCGGCTGCTCCCTACGAAGCTGCAACCAATACGTCCTCTTCCGTAGCTCTCACCAATGACAACGCGCTTCAGTCGATCATCCTCTGGGGCTCCACCCAGCCGTTGCAGACCTTCGACAAGCTGCAAGATATCCGGTCCTACTATCAGTTCAACTCCTTGTCGATTGAGACCTACAAAGTGCACGGGGTCACCACACCCGTGCTCGTCGGTGTGCGTCAAATCAACTCGAACAACTTGCCAGCTCAGTCCTGGGTCAACGAACACCTCCAATTCACCCACGGATACGGTGCCGCTCTCGCCGAAGCCAACACTGTCTCCAACGGAGGTAACCCGATCTTTGACATCGGCAACCTCCCGCCGGTCTCCAAGGGTGGGGTTCCTGTGCTCCAGCAGCCCCAGGTCTACTATGGCGAAGATATGAGCGGTTACGTCATCGCCAACACCAAGCAGCCCGAGATCGACTACCAGCTTCGATCGGGCGCCTCAGTGGAGACGCACTATCATTCAACCGGCGGCGTACAACTCACATCGATCGTCAAACGAGCTGCCTTCGCACTGCGCTTTGGTGACATCAACATCTTGGACTCCTCCCTGCTGACCCCACAATCGCGTATTATGTTCGAACGAGGCATCGTTACGCGCGCACAGATGGCCATGCCCTTCCTTAAGTACGGATCCCACCCGTACCCAGTCATCGCTAACGGTCGCGTCTATTGGGTGCTCAATGGCTACACGACGAGCCCGAACTACCCGTACGCGCAGGCCGCCAATACCAGCGCCGTCCCCTCGGGCAGTCAACTCGCCAACGGCAACTACAACTACATACGGAACTCCGTCAAGATCGTCATCGATGCCTACTCTGGCGCAATGCACTTCTACGTATCTGATCCGTCCGACCCGATGATTCAGGCCTACGAGAAGGCCTTCCCTCACGTCTTCCAGCCACTCTCCTCGATGAATCCAGCGATCGAAGAGCACCTCCGCTACCCAAGCGATCTGTTATCGGTACAGGCGCAAATGTATGGGCTCTACCACGTCACCAGTGCCTCGAACTTCTACTCAGCGGGTAATGCATGGGAGGTCTCAGCGAGCCCAGCGATTGGCCAAATCCCTTCAGGAACCAGTGGTGGCTTTGCCTCGCTCTCCAGCTCAAGCAACTCCCCAATGTTGCCTGTTTACGAGATGATGCAGCTGCCAGGGTCTAAGTCGACCAATCTCAGCCTTGTAGAAGCCTATGTTCCTTACTCCCCATCAGGCTCGACACAGAACCTCACCGGCTTCTTGGTTGGCCAATCGTCTCCCTCTAATCCCTATCAACTCACCACGTTGATCACGCCGAACGGCGAGCAGATCGATGGGCCCAATCAGATCACCTCTCGTATGACATCACAGACGGCGGTATCACAGGAACTCACCCTTCTCGATCAACACGGATCCAACGTTGACTTCGGGTCGACCTCTGCGATACCGCTTGGCCAAAACCTCCTTTGGGTCACGCCTCTCTACGTCTCAAGTACCTCCAACCCCATTCCTGAGATCAAAGAGATCGTCGCGGCCTATGGAACCAACATCGCCATCAGCCCAACGGTCGCTGGCGACCTCCAGCAGATCTTTGGGGTGATTCCGAATGGAGCCGAAGGAAGTCAAAAGGTCGCGACCTCCGTTCCAAGCACGGTTGTCTCATCACAGGCGTCAAGCATCATCGCAAAGGCCCAAGCTCTCTACACCAAGGCACAGGCTGCACTCAAGTCCGGGAACCTCTCACAGTACCAGCAAGACATCAACCAAATTGGCGCGCTGCTCAACGAGATTTCTACCAAGGTTAAGGCTTCCGCGGTTAAGAAGTAGCCAACGGTCCAGCTATACTGGATAGAACAACGCGGGGTGGAGCAGCTAGGTAGCTCGTCGGGCTCATAACCCGAAGGTCGTAGGTTCAAATCCTACCCCCGCCACCAAGGAAAGTGCAGGCCAGGGCCGGTCTCTAAGGACCGGCCCTTCTGCTGTCCGCAGATCCATCTCATGGGCCTTCCTATCAATGCGGCTTCTTCGAATTTCGGCAGGTGGGACGTTCGACAGCTACCGCCAAATAGGTCTGCCGGCATCGAGGAGCACCCAGACCCTGCAGTTGCGGATCGACGTGGAATCGAACGCTGCCAAGTTCCCGTGAACCATTGGCTTGGTATCTGTTAGCTACCGAACTATATTGGTAAGGTGGCTAACGAAGTAACGGACCCTCAGCACGAGTCGGCCGGGGCGTGGGCGAAGAAGTATTGCCTTGCATCGCGGCTGGTGATGGAATCTGTGCTGCGCCCCCACGATCTCGGCCCCACACAGTGGTATGTGCTCTACCACGTTGCAACGGTGGGCGAGATCTCACAGCGTGACCTCGCAGCCCTGCTCCAGGTTGAACGAGCAACCCTCACCGGCGTGGTCGCCGCCTTGGTCCGCAAAGGGTTGCTCGTACAGGAGCCGAGCCGTACCGATCAGCGACAGAAGATGTTGAGGCTTACTCCGGCCGGTGCCGCGTTGTGGCCAAAGCTGCCCGACCCGATAGCCCTGATTCTGGGTACCGCGTTTGATGACATCGCAGCGTCTGAGGTGGAAACCACTGTCCACGTTCTTCGTACCGCCACTGGCAAGCTCCATGACCTTCTATCGAAAGGAACACCATGACCATTCTTATCACCGGTGCCACCGGATTGGTCGGCTCTCGCCTCATTCCACGCCTGGTCGACGCGGGGTACGAATGTCGTGCACTCGTGCGACCCGGTGGGCCCCTCCCCGACGGTGTCACGTCGGTCGCCGGAGACCTCCTGGATCCGATTACCCTCCCGGAAGCCGTGGAGGGAATCTCCGCCGTGATCCACCTAGCAGCCGTTCTGCGGACCCCAGATCCGGAGCAGATACGGCGAGTCAACGTCGACGGCACCCACAACCTCATCACAGCGGTCCGGACCCATGCCCCCGAGGCACGAATGATCATGGCTAGCACCAATCTCGTCTACGACGAACATCTGCCTTGGCCAGCGCGCGAAGACGATCCTGTTGACCCGACCCGGCCCTACCCGGCCAGCAAGGTCATCGCCGAGCAGGAACTTCGGCGCAGCGGCCTGACGTGGAGCATCCTGCGGTTCGCCTTCGTCTACGGCGACGGCGACGGCCATCTGCAATCGGCGCCCGGACTCTTGGGGTCATGGGGGTGGCATCCCGCCGCCACGTTGAGTTTGATCCACCATCGTGACATCGCTACCGCCATGCAACTCGCTCTCACCGGAGTTCTAGATCGGCGGATCGTCAACCTTGCGGACGACGCTCCCACCTCGGTATACGAGATCGCCCGCATCGTCGGCACCGGCTACCCCACATCGGCTCAGCCCCTTGAAAACCCCTGGAACGGACACGTCGATGGAACCCTCGCCAGAAGTCTCGGCTTCGCTCCCATGGTGCGTAGCGTCTACCAAGCTGCCGACGAGGAGTCTCTCTAGGGCGGCTCATAACCCGAAGGTCGTAGGTTCAAATCCTACCCCCGCCACCAAGGAAAGTGCAGTTCAGGGCCGGTCTCTAAGGACTGGCCCTTCTGCTGCCCCCAAAGATCCCCAAAGACAACCCCCAAAATATCGCTGCGCTTGCTTTCGTGCGTGGATCGAAGCGTGAGATCAAGCGAGGCGTCTGGGAGCTGCGGGTCTTCCTCGGGAAGGACCCAGTCACCGGGAAGTACAAGGTGCACTCGAAGACGTTCCACGGCTCGGCACGAGCAACAGAAGAAGCACTCCAGACCTCATCGACCAGCAAGCCCCCTCCGGCTCAGATGGGATCGGAGCGACCTTCGGTCAGCTCCTCGACCAATGACTTAAAAGGATTGAAGGACTGGAGGTCGGAGCACGACGTCTGCTTCATGCCGAGGTCGTCCGAGGAATGCACCAGGCGGCAGCCGACGTCACGGCAGCCGAGGTCCTCAACAACATCGACGCCATGGTATTTGCGGTAGAGAGCATCGATGCCGGCGATCCCATCACCGTGGACATCCTCCTCGACATGCACCGTCGTCTCCTTGCTGGCACACGACTTAAACAGTACGGAGGTATCGCCAGAAACCAACAAAACTGGATTGGTGGAAGCGCCTACAACCCGTGCGCTGCCGTCTTCGTCCCGTTACCTTTTAGGTAAGCCTCGATGGTCGAGGTTAGGTCACTGGGCCTGGTATGACTCAACTGCCCTGTCATTGATGATCCGGGGGGTGTTGTCGCCAGGCCCAGAGACGCTTGTAAAAGACTAATAGGGACATGGCTTTGGAGTGATTCTTAGGTCTCGTCGTAACGTGGGTGTCTAGAGCAGGTGTCTGACTGTGGCCTTAACGAAGGAAAGGATACCAGCTCATGGAATCACCGTACGACATCTATTGTGGTCTTGATGTGGGCAAGTTCTCGCACTACGCCGTTGCGATCGGCGTAGACGGGGAAAAGCTCGCCGATGGAGAGTTTCCCCAGGACTAAGTGAAATTACGGGAACTCTTTAGTCGGCTTGCAAGCCAGGGTCGCGTCCTGGTCGTTGTTGACCAACCCAACACGATTGGAGCTCTGCCGGTTGCACTAGCCAAAGACCTTGGAATAGATGTTGCCTACTTGCCGGGTCTCGCTATGCGCAGAGCGGCTGACCTCTATCCTGGCAACGCAAAGACCGATGCCCGTGATGCCTTCATCATCGCAGACACCGCTCGCTCGATGCCCCATACCTTACGAGCCATCGACAAGGAGAGTGAGGTGTTTGTGAGCTCTCAAAGTACTGGCTGGCTTCGACGAGGATCTCACGCATGAATGCACCAGGACAATCAACCGGCTTCGCAACCTCCTGCTGGGGGTTTCACCTGCTCTCGAGAGGGTTTTCTCTGGAACTCGCCTGACCCAACCCCTGGTGCTTGAGCTCTTTATCAAGTACCACGGCCCGATCGGACTTCGTGAGGCAGGTAAGGCAAAGGTCATGCGCTTTGCCCGCTCAAAGAGCACCCGCGATCCATCGCGGCTCATTGAGGAGATCTTCGAAGCTCTCTCACAACAGAGCATCAGCGTCAGTGGAGCAGCGGCGGTTGAACTTGTCATTCCCACGCTTGCCCTCAATATCAAGACACTCAAGGCCCAAAGGGCAGAGGTTGCTCAACAGGTAGAGAAACTCTTGGCAAAGCACCCTCTTTTGGAGGTCTTGATGTCCATTCCGGGAGTAGGCATCAGATGCGCAGTCACAATACTCCTCTGCATTGGCGATGGCTCCAGCTTTCCGACTGCCGCCCATTTGGCGGCTTATGCCGGAATTGCGCCTGTCACTCGGCGATCAGGATCCTCAATCAAAGGAGAGGGTCCCTCTCGAGGAGGCAATAAACAATTGAAGAATGCCTTATTCCGATCAGCGTGGGTGGCCACAACGTGTGATCCGGAATCGAAGGCATACTATGCAAGAAAGAGGGCGCAGGGCAAGAAACACAATGCGGCGATCATCTGTTTAGCCAGGAGAAGGTGTGACATGATTTATGCGATGCTAAGGGATGGGGCTTCCTATCGTCCGAAAGTCGCTCTATCGGCTTGACAAAGAGATAGGGACACCCCCCGCCTGAATTCGTCAACGAACTTCTTGAAGACCTATGCGCCTTTTGCTGCACGGACGATCTCCCACCTGTTGCGCAAGCTGCCATCGCACATGCCCAGTTTGAGACGATCCACCCGTTCGTGGACGGCAACGGAAGAACTGGTCGAGCCCTGATCCATCTCATCCTTCGACGTCGGGGACTCGCTCTTCGAACACTTCCTCCCGTGTCCCTGGTGCTCGCTACGTGGGCACAGAACTACATCGACGGCTTGACCCTCTTCCGCTACGTCGGATCACCAACGTCCCCTGCCGCCATCGACGGGCTCAACACGTGGATTGGCCGGTTCGCAAGTGCTTGCACGAGGTCTGTCGCTGACGCCAGCACGTACGAACGACGAGCGGCTGAGCTAGAAGTGGAGTGGCGTGAACGACTGGGATCTGTCCGTGCCAACTCCGGAACGGACGTCCTCCTCCGGGTACTTCCAGGTGCGCCAATCCTGACTGCGGACAGTGCCGCAACTCTCCTCGGACGTACCTACAAACCAGCAGCGGCAGCGATTCAACGTCTCGTAGATGCCGGGATTCTCCGACAGGTGAACATCGGGCGGCGTAATAAGGCATTCGAAGCACCAGAGGTCATCGCCGCCTTCACTGCACTGGAGCGCCAGCTCGCTAATCCCGAGGGAGACACTCGCATGAGTGAGCCCGCGCGTACCGAGCCTCGACACAGGGGGATCGCAGTGACATGAGGGTCGAAGCCCTAGCGTTGACTGTCGGCTGGACAACTGGTGTGCTGCTTGGCGGAGGCTCAGGACCAAGGAAGGCCAACAGTCATTGGTGAGTCGTGGGTTCGTGCAGCTGATGCCGTGCAGGCTCAAGTTGAAACGTGCAATGTTCGACATCAAAATGCCCAGAGAGACACTCCCCAAGTTCATCTAGTATCGTCGCCGCTCCACCACGATCGAAGACGATATCTTCGATCACAACATGCGCAGAAAGCACCGGATTACCGCTCGTAATCGTCCAGACATGAAGATCGTGAACCGCCAACACTCCTGGTGTCGACTTGATATGATCCCGAACCTCAGCCATGTTGATATCTTTTGGTGTCGCCTCCAAGAGCACATCCACCGTTTCACGCAACAACTTCATCGTTCTCGGCAAAATGAGTATCCCGATCAGGAGCGAGGCAAGCGCGTCAGCTCGTTCAAACCCGGTCGCTGCGATCAGGGCCGCCGCGATCAACACCGCAATAGCTCCAAGCAGGTCAGAGAGGGTCTCGAGAAAGGCCCCCCGTATATTCAAACTTTCTCCTTGGCCGGGACGCAGGATCACCAAACTCATCCCATTGCCGACCAGTGCTACCACACCAAAGATGGTCATGATACCCGCAGACGCCACCTCTGGGTGGATCAGACGCACGATCGCCTCGACGATAATGAAAATCCCGACTCCGAAGAGCAAGACCGCATTGATCACGGCCGCGAATATTTCCGCTCGTTGATAGCCAAAAGTTCGCGCATCATTCGAAGGTCGACGACCAAACCAGATACCGAGGAGTGAGAGACCAATGCCAGCGACATCCGTCGCCACATGGCCAGCATCAGCGAGGAGAGCGAGTGAATGGCCCAACAGCCCACCGACGACCTCGGCGGCCAGTACCGTCAGGCTGATACCAAGTACGAACTTGAGCCGACCCCGATTACGGCTACCGGCCGTTGCGGTGAAGGCGTGATGATCGTGTGCTTGTGTCACCTGTTTACGATCCTCGACAACGATGACCGACCGAACAGGAATCGGTAGACGGACTCCTACCAGCTCCCCAGGATCGGCATCTGAGCATCCGACTGGTTCCCAAGACCACATGCGCTTGGCACGCGCTGGGACTCGTTCCGGAGACGTTGACCACCTCAACCAGTCTACCGAGATCGCAACATGCAAAGCGCGCGAGCCCAATCGATGGTTGCTCCAGCTGCACGCTCCAACAGGCATCGCTGCCCCACTCCGAAGAACCTCTTCGTACGAGCAGATGTCGTGCTCCAGTTGCTCGGCCGCACTCACCCACCATCACCACGCAAGGGCGATCCCACGCCGCCAGGCTGGATAGGTAGGGCAACGCTATGGACGCGTAGCAGAACATGAGACTCCACCGCTAGCGGTAGTCACATGCATTATTTCGCAATTTCGCAATTTATGATAGTATTAAGCATTCCTGGCGGTAAGATCTCCACCATGGAACGAACCTCTCTAGCACCTGCGACGGCGGGTGCGACACCTCTCTACGAGCTCAAAGCGGAGTTTTTCAAGGCGATGGGCCATCCCATCCGCATCAGAGTCTTGGAGTTGCTCTCGGGGGGACCACTGAGCGTCAGTGATCTCAATGCCCAGATTGGGGCGAATGCACCCCACCTCTCACAACAGCTCAACGTGCTCAAACGTGCAGGGCTCATCAGCTCTGAGCGGAACGAGAAATACATCGTCTATTCACTCGCGTTCCCAGAGCTCATCGAGCTGCTCGCCGTTGCCAGGCGTATTCTGATCGACGTTCTTGCCCAGCGCAGCGATCTCCTGATCGATCTCCAAGCCTCGTACCCACTACCAAATCGCCCAAATAACGTCGCACAACCCCATAACTCGTAGCTCTCCAATGCTCAAACAACTCCTTCGCACCATCATCCACGCGGGAAGGGTCAGCGAGACTGAGCCCCCCGCAGAGCAGGCCTCGGAACAGCTATCGTTCCCTTCTGGCTCCGTGCATCTGCGCCACCTCGATGTGGGGTCCTGCAACGGTTGTGAACTCGAGATCAACGCCTGCTTCTCGTCGATCTATGACATCGAACAGTACGGCATCTCCATGGCGGCCTCGCCACGTCACTGCGATGGTGTTCTCATTACGGGAGTTGTCACCAAGAACCTGGTGGGTCCCCTCCATCAAACCATCGCGGCCGTCCCTGCCCCTAAACGTCTCATCGCCATCGGGGACTGTGCCATCGACGGGGGTCCCTTCCTCGCTAGCTACGCCGTCGAGGGAAGCCCAGCCGATCTCGTCCCTATCGATCTAAAGGTTCCCGGCTGTCCGCCTGATCCAGCTACCATCGTCGCAGCATTGCGAGAACTGAGTGGGAGATGACCGACCCAAGACCACGATCGTATCGCTGGTGGCTGGTCGGCTGCTCGGCGATCACCCTCGCGGTAGCGCTCGCCGGGGGACTCCTCTCCGTCGCAAGCCTCATGGGACACATTTTTGTTCTCAACACGACGGAGTTGCTGCCAATCGCTGGCCTTCATCTCAGGTTAGGTGCGCTGTCAGCTCTCTTTGATCTGCTCACATCGTTCGTCGCGATCGCCGTCGCCGCTTATATGGGCACCTACTTCTCACGGCATCAGGTGCCACGACTGACCCTGGTACTGATGCCGACCTTCCTCGCCGCGATGTTGTTGGTCCCCATGGCAGCGACCTACTTCGATTTCTGGTTCTTTTGGGAGACGATGGCACTCACCTCAGCCGCACTCGTCCTGGCGCACTACAGCGACTCCACCACTCGAGTGGCTGGCCTCTACTATATCGCCTACACCCAAGTTGGCTTCGCCCTCATCCTGGCCGCGACAGCGACACTGAGCGTCAACTCCACCTCCGCCTTTTTGGATGGCCCCACCGCACAGCTTCTGCCGCTCTCGAACCTTGTCTTCATCCTCAGTCTGTTGGGTTTCGCCTCCAAGGCGGGACTCCTCCCGCTGAACTCCTGGCTCCCTCTCGCCCATCCTGCAGCGCCGACTCCGGTCTCGACCTTGATGAGCGCGAGCATGGTCAATCTCGGCATCTACGGCATCATCCGCATCGACCTCATCACTCCTGGTCAGAGCTGGTGGGGGATACTGATGATGATCATCGGGCTCGCAAGTGCAACCTATGGAGCACTCCATGCCCTTGTCTCCTCCGACATCAAGCGACTCCTCGCCTTCTCGACGAGTGAGAACCTCGGTATCATTATCACCGCACTGGGAGCCTACGAACTCCTCCGGGCGACGCACTTTGTCGTCCTGGCAGAACTCGCCATGGCAGCCGCGATTCTTCATCTGATCGGACACGCTCTCTTCAAGTCACTCGCCTTTATCTCCTCCGGACGACTCATCGACGATGCCGGAACACGCGATATCGACCATATGGGTGCGATGATTCATCGCTCACCACTCGCCAGTACTGGTTTTGGGGTTGCCAGTCTCGGTGCCACCGGTCTTCCCCTTGGAGCTGGTTTCATCGGCGAGTGGCTCCTCCTGCAAGCACTCATCCACACGCCGCCAACCGCACCAATCCTTCTACGTGTGGTCATGCCGATTGCACTCGCCCTCCTCGCCCTGACCGTTGGCTTGAAGGTGGCGGCAATGACCAAGTCATTTGGCATCGGCGTTCTCTCCAGGCAACGGACACCCCAGGTGAACACGATACAGCGAAGGCGAGTGGCGGTTGTGCTCGACACCACCGTCATCTCCTTGCTCATAAGCGCGAACCTCGTCTTTGGGACCCTTCCCAACCTCGTGGACCCGCTCTATCAACGCGTCGCCATGCAGCTGCTGCCCCAGGGAGTGCCGACCCACATCGGACTCTTTGTGACCCTCGCACCGCTCAGGGGAGGCATCTCTCCCCTCGCGATCCTCGTCGAAGTTGCCTGCTTCACCATCGCCGTGGGCATCCTCGTCGAAGGTCGGATACGATCCAATGGGAGGGTGATCACCGCTGATCTTTGGAACGGGGGTGGAGGAGAGCCTCGCATCCGGATGCAGTACAACTCCACCTCATTCGCCCAACCCCTTGAGTCGATCTTCGCGAGTGCCCTTCGACTCCAAGAACGCACCGCCGCCGATCACGCAGATCCCGATCGCCTCATCGTTGCTACCGTCAGCTACGAACGTTCACGGGCGGATATTGTCGCCTCAACCCTTCATCGATTCGTGACCCAAAGCATGGGCCAAGCCGCACGACTCATGCGCCGTGCACATCCCGGTAACATGCGCCTCTACGTGCTCTATGGTGCCATTGGATTCCTGATCATCTTGCTGGTTGCTAGATGATTGTCCTACTCCAAATCATCCTTTTTCTCCTGCTGGGTCCCGTCACCATCGGTGTGATCCGCAAGATCCATGCCCTGCTTGAGGGACGCCGAGGGGCCCCTCTCCTCCAACCGTTCCGACACTTTCACCAGCTTTGGAACAAAGAGACGATCGAGCCCGTCGGGGCGAGTGCTATTTTCCGTTTTGCTCCCTATCTCCTCCTTGGGACCAGCCTCACCATCGCAGCGGTAGGACCCTTCATCGCCACCTCTGACGGCCTTGGCTCATCGTCCGATCTCTTCGTCGTCGTCGGGCTCCTCTTCCTCGGCAATATCGCCATAGCACTCGCCGGCCTCGACCTGGGAACCTCTTTTGGAGGCATGGGCGCCTCTCGCGAACTCACCGTATCATCCCTGGTCGAACCAACGTTGCTCGTTGCCATTTTCGCGCTGTCTATTCCTGCTCAAAGCAGCTCACTCGATCTCATCTGTCGTAACGCGCTCTCGAATCCAGGTCACCTCTTCGCACCTGCCGACCTGCTAGCGCTCGGTGCCTTTGTCGTGGTGGTGATCGCAGAGACGAAACGACTTCCCATTGACAATCCGACGACGCACCTCGAACTCACCATGATCCACGAAGCGATGCTGCTCGAGTACTCCGGACCTCGACTGGCGGTCGTAGAATGGGCCTCTGCTATCCGTCTTTCGCTCCTGCTCGGCCTTGTCGCTAATCTATTTTTTCCGATCGGGATCGTTGATCACCTGACCGACTTCAATACGCTGCTGGTCTCCATAGTCGCGCTCATCATCAAGGTGTTGGTCCTCGCAGCGCTTATCGCCCTAGCCGAGACGGCCCTCGCCAAGATCCGGCTCGGGCGAGTTCCCGAGCTACTCTCAGGATCATTCGTCCTGGCTTTTCTCTCGATCATGCTCTCATTCTTTGCAGGTGGACGATGACCATTCTGATCGAACTCTGCCCAGCGCTACTCCTGCTGGCCGGTATCCTTATCGCCGCTTTTCAAGATCTTCGCGCCCAGGTCTCGATCCTCCGCGTTCAAGGGGTCGTGCTCGGCCTCCTGCCAGGGTTACTCGCCATCGAAGCGCACTCCGTTGCGCTCGCCGTTGCAGGAGCTCTCGAACTTGGGATTCGGGGCATCTTGCTACCGGGGCTGTTGATGCGCACCGTCAAGCGCCTTCCTCCTGAGGCCGATCCAACCAAAGTTCGCAATACCACCAGCTCCTTTCTCCTCTCCGGCATTCTCAGCGTGATCGCCTACCTCGTGTTCCTCCCCCTCACCCGTGCAACGCATACCACCCTTGCCCAATCCAGCTTTATCGGCCTAGCTCTCATCTTCCTCGGCATGCAGGTGCTGCTTATGCGGCGCCGTGCGGTCGGCCAAATTATTGGCTTCTTGATGATCGACAACGGAATCGATGCCTTCGGGTTCCTGGCCACCCTTGGGGTTCCCTTCGTACTTGAGCTCGGCGGCAGTCTCGACCTGGTGTTTGTGATTCTGATCCTCGCAGCGCTTACCAACCGCATGGTGATCAAATTCGAAGGCACCGACATCGATGAGCTTTCGGCATTGAGGGAACAATGACCGCAGCCATCGCACTCTCTGCCGCCTTGGGCCTCCCCCTTGTCACACTCGGGCTCTCCAACCTACCCCACGCCCAACGAACACCGTGGATCGCCACCCTCGTCGCTGACCTTGGTATCATCGCCATCGGTGCCTTCGTCTTGCTCGTCCACTCGCACCGCGCGGTAGCGGCGGACAACTTTCGCCTCGACCCACTGGCTGGCATGATGTTGCTCGTAATTGGCTCGGTGGCAATGCTCGCCGCTGCTGCCAGTCGCACCTACCTCAACCATCAACTCGGAGATGATCCGATGGTAGAACAGAAGCGACGACTCTACTGGAACCTCTTCAACCTCTTCACACTGACCATGATTCTGGCCGTCGTCTCCAATAATCTCGGTATTACCTGGATCGCCGTTGAGGCCACAACCGTGGCCACCACTTTTCTCGTGGGCTTCAAGCGGACTCCCAAATCCCTCGAAGCCGCCTGGAAGTACGCCATCATCTGCTCCTTCGGTCTCTCTGTTGCCCTCCTTGGTGTCGTGGTGATCTACTTTGGCGCCACCAAGGTGGGTATACCCGGATCGCAGGCGCTGCTCATCAACATTCTGCTGCACCACGCCAAAGAGCTCAACCCTGAGATTATGCGTATCGGGATTGGACTTGGCATCGTCGGGTTTGGGGCCAAGGCGGGTTTGGTCCCCTTTCACACCTGGCTTCCCGACGCCCATTCTCAGGCTCCCGCCCCAATATCGGCGATGATGTCTGGCGTGCTTCTTTCCGTTGCAAGCTCGGTGGTTCTTCGCATCGCTGAGCTCTCGACGGCGATCCTCGGGCCCTCGTACAGTCGACTCCTCCTTCTCACGATTGGCATCCTCACCATGGGGGTCGCCGCGCTGTTGATCATCGGTCAATCAGAGCTCAAGCGCATGCTGGCACAGTCATCGATGGAGCAGATGGGCCTTGTCGCCATCGCCATCGCCATCAACACCGAACTCGCTATCGCAGCATTGCTGCTCCACATACTGGTCCACGGTATCGCGAAGAGTTCCGCTTTTATCACCGCGGGTCAGATGGAGGAGGCGACAGGCAAACATCGGATTGCCGATATCGGTGGAATGCTACGGACCCATCCCTCAGTTGCCCGCGGATTTATCCTTGCCGTGATCGCACTCGTTGCACTACCTCCCTTCGGCCTGTTCTGGAGTGAAGCCGGCATCATCACTGCAACCGTGCAGGCAGGCTACCTGCTTCCTGCCATCGTTATCGTGCTCCTACTGCTCCTCGCCTCCGTCGGTCTCGCCCGAGCAGGACTTTCCCTGACCCTCGCTGAACCCCTCCACCCCATCAGCACCGCACGGTCGGTAGGGTCATCACTGCCTATTCTCATCGCCACCTCCGTCGCGGTGATTGTCGGTCTCCTTGGCACACCGACCACGCAGGTCATCACCCATGTCGCCTCCATCATTGTCCAACGGGTCTGAGTCATGTCTGCCACGGTCCCCACAACAAGCCTCAAGCCGCAAGACGTCGCTCCAGCGCTCAGCGCCGCCCTCAAGGCTGGGGCACGAGTCGCCTTGGTGAGCGCCGAGGATCGATCGGCCGACGGGATTATCGAGATCGCCTACGTGCTGGTCAACACACCAACCGCACCCTTGGTTGAGTGGACCCTGCCGCTGGAGCGATCCGACCCGCAACTCCTCTCGATGGCCTCGCTCGACTTCTCGACTGGCCGATTCGAACGAGAGATCGCTGATCAATTTGGCGTCACGCTGATGGGACACCCTCAACCGGCACGGCTGGTCAAACATGCCCATTGGCCCAGCGAATACCATCCGCTCCTCCATGGGGCAGCCCCTAGTCCGGGGAGACTCACCGATGAGCGTGGCTATCAGTTTCTGGAGGTCGACAGCGATGCCGTCTATGAGATCGGCGTCGGACCCATTCATGCAGGGATCATTGAACCGGGTCACTTTCGCTTCTCAGCGGTCGGCGAATCGATCATCACCATGAAGGCACGCCTCTGGTTTGTCCATCGAGGCATCGAGAAGTTGTTCGAGGGATGCTCCTATTCTGAGGCCATCGTTCTCGCCGAGAAGATCTCTGGAGACACCTCGATTGGGCACTCACTCGCCATGGCCCAGGCGATCGAGGACGCGCTCGGGATCGAGATCGATACCACAAGTGCACTCCTACGCCAGCTCCTCCTCGGCTTGGAGCAGACCTACAACCTCATCAATGACATTGGGGCCATCGCCAACGACGTTGCCTTCTCCATCATTCATGCCTTCACCGGCGTCCAGCGCGAGCACGTCATGCGCGAGAACAGACGCCTTACCGGTCATCGGCTGCTGCGCGGAGCGGTGAGGCTAGGGGGCGCCGACCTGCGCGAGCGACCTGATCCCCAGTTCTTTGTGGAGCGATTGACGGCGATGAACGAGATCATCGACATCTTCACCTCCAACATCATGGCCATGGACAGATTGAAGGGTACTGGCACCCTAGACGCCGTGGACGCCAAAGCAATCGGATGTGTTGGCTATGTCGCACTCGCCTCCGGTCTGTCCATTGCGGAGGTAGGAGCCCCGCTCCGTGACGCCTCGTTGGGTCATGACGCCTCACTGGACAAAAACACACCATTGGACCATGACAAACCGGCGCTGATCCACTCCCAGGTGCAAAACCACTCCGGGATCACGCCCTTACAAACCGGTGACGTCGCTGCCCGCCTTGATGTTCGCGTTCAACAGCTGCGTGCGACCTTGGTCCATCTCGCAGAGGTATCAGCACAACTGATTGGGCATCCAATGTCCACGGTAACCGGCACCCAAGACTACTCGTTATCGAGAACAAGCGGAACAGCCTGCGTCGAGAGCTGGAGAGGCCGACTCACCCATCGTATCGTCGCTGAAAATGGATGCATCCTACGGGCAAAGATCGTTGACCCCTCCTTCTTCAACTGGCCAGCTGTCTCGATCTCTCTCCGTGGAGCGATGGTAGCCGATTTTCCGTTGATCAACAAGAGTTTCAATCTCTCCTACGCTGGCAACGACCTCTAAACGTTCGATGGACGACGACATAATCGATTGGCCCAACCCGTGAGCGATCCCGACGCAACAGCGCCTTCCAAGAGCAACCACTCACGCGACCCGTATCCATCACCAATGTACCGTTTGAAGCGCTCTGCCGTCAACGATACATCCAAGAGTTCACCGGAAATCGACAGCGGGGAGAACTGCATGGATCCGATCAGCGCAACGCTTTGGGACCCTTACCACCTTGTGCCGTGCGCTGGGTCCAGCTACCAGAACGACGGAAGACTTTGGGACACCGCCAACGTGGGCGATGAGCGCCGTAGTCGCTGCATTCGCCTTTCCCTCGATCGGTCGCGCCCGAACCTCGACGCTGAGGGATCCATCACTCAACCGACTGAGGCGCTCGATCCTTCGCCCGGGGCGAACCACGACATGAAGATCAACCATCTCCTCAGTACGATCCGCCATAGTGGCGAGACTAGCGTCGATCTCACTCAGGACCGTCAGCGAACCTGACCGCGGCGGATTCGCAGACCGACTCTTGACCGAGCAGCCATAGTCGGAGACGGCAACTCTTGTAGCGATTGACTATCGATCTACCCAGCCGCGCAGGACCTTGGCTCCCTCCCTAGAACCCGATGACTGTTGCACCCTCGAGCGCATACCTGACAAACGCGTCGCGGGCATACTGCAGCACAAAGCCACGCTTGCGCAACGCCTCTTCGGTACCTGCAGCCTCAGCGGCGTTGCGACAGGTCCCGACCGGGACCCCAGCTGCGATCAAGGCATCAAGTTGATCGTTGTACTCGGTGACCACAGCGTCGCCGTCGCTGCCACTGAGCGCCGCCTGTGCCGGGCCAAAACAATAGATCTCCAGTTCAACGTGCTGATCTGCGGCTACCTGGCGCACCCTTTCGGCGACATGCGATCCTGCTGACAACGAATCTGGGTCCCCATGGAATAGATGAATAACGACTTTAGCCATGAGCTATTTTCCTTCTTTCATACGATCTTGACTCGCCTACCGTAGCGCCATCGTGGTCCCAACGAGCAGATGGAACTCCTCAATGGTCTGTGGTGCCTCGCATACCATCGGGACCACCGCCACGCGACCACCTGCGCGCCGGGCGACTTCCTGGAGTATCTCTGTCTCACGCATCGCTCTGGCCCGAAGGATCGGGTCGGTGACCTTGGCCGCCAAAAGACTCTGATTCACGATCCAGGCCTTGGGGTGAATACCGGCACGCTCAAGGTCCTCCTGGAGTGAAGCCGCTTCATGCACGGGCGTAGCCTCAGGTAGGGTCACTACCAAAACCGACGTGTACGCAGGATCGGTCAGTCGCGCAAGCAACTGCATCACCTCAGGTGACTCCTCACCACCCTGGCGGGCTACCTCACGGTGATAGGTCTGCGCTGAGTCCAACAGGAGTACCGTATGGCCGGTTGGCGCGGTATCGGCGACCACAAAGTGATCGCTGGCATGGGCAACAATACGAGCAAATGCACCAAAGACGGCGATCTCCTCGGTGCACGGTGAGCGCAGATCCTCCTTGAGGACTGCGAGTGCATCATCTTCGAGGTCAGCGCCGGCCTTGGCAAGTACCTCTGCGGTATAAGAGCGCGTCACTACTTCAGGATCGATACGACCGACATGCAGTCGTTCGGCGACACTTTGGCCTGCATCAGCAAGTACCGCTCCAAGATGATCAGCTGGATCGGTAGTCGTTAGTTCAACCTCATGGCCCCGACGAGCGAGCTCAAGGGCGACCGCAACCGCGAGGGTTGTTTTGCCAACCCCACCCTTGCCCATCGTCAGCACAAGCCCATTGCCCCGATGCGCCAACTCGTCAATCAACTCGTCAAAGCCGAGCGCCTCCGGTATCGTCGCCTCGCTCGGGAGGGGAGCTCTTTGCCTGACACCTCCAACAAAGGCTCGCAGCCCATCGATGCCATTCAAGCTGAAATCGACGAGAGCAACCTCATCACGCTCAATCGCAGCCAAGGCCGGGGGGAGATCTCGCACGAGCACGTGCGAACGGGCGGCCATGGCGTCAGCGAGGGGATCGCCCTCACCAGTTGCGACAAACATCCCGTTGAGTACGAGACGTTGGTGCGCAATACCTAAGGCGCCAAGCTCCTGTGCCGCCCTCGCTGCCTCGTCGATTGCGATGGGGTCAGGTCGCGCGACCAAGACCAGCACGGTCTGTGCGCTATCAGCTAGGGTGGCTACCGCCCGACGATAGCGATCCTGCTGATTGCCCAGGCCGGCCAACGGACCAATGCAGGAGGTCCCGAGGGTATTGGTGTCGATAAAGTCGCTCCAAGCTCCCGGCAAGGCCAGGAGTCGTAATGTATGGCCGGTTGGTGCGGTGTCGAAAAGGACATGGTCGTACTGCTCGGTTGCACGAGGCTCGGCCAGCAACGAGGTGAACTCATCGAAGGCAGCGATCTCAACCGTGCACGCCCCTGATAGTTGTTCCTCAATGCTCTTGACAGCGGAGTCAGGAAGAAGCCCCCGGTACGGACCGACGACCCGCTCACGGTAGGCCGCCGCGCTCGCAACGGGATCGATATTCATCGCATCCAAGCCAGGGAGCACGCCATGAGGGGTCGATCCAAGAGTCGTCTCGAGCACCTCATCAAGGTTCGATGCCGGATCTGTCGAGACCAAAAGTACCCGTCGCCCCTGATCGGCCAAGGCCACCGCGGTCGCCGCCGCCGTTGAAGTCTTGCCGACACCGCCCTTCCCGGTGAAGAAGAGAAAGCGTGGGGGCGCACTCAATAAGCCAGAGAGAATCGCTGGTCGGTTAGCCACAACAACCGGATCCGTTCGGTTCCGTTCCTTGGGCACTCGTTGCACCCATCTGCACGAGTGTCGAGTCGGCCCCACCACAACAGCCAGCATCCGTTGCGGCACCTACCTCAGCCTGGACCGTAGCCGTTGGACCCTGCCCGGAGAGGGCACGGAGCGACCAAGTGACCAACTCATCGCGCGTCGGGTAGCGTCCATAGGAGAGCAGCTCTCCGGCGACAACGACTGCCGGTAATGCCCCCTCACCCTCCTTGGCGAGCAACGCTTGAATCACCGAGTTCTCCACAAAACTGCCGGGCTCCTGTGAGAGGTTGTATCGAACCACCGTCACCCCTTGACCACCAAGCCAGGTCAGGTCAGCTGCAAAAGTCGATAGTGCCGGGTCAACACTTGGCCCACAGACACCTGTCGAACAGCACATTGCGGGATCAAAAACCTCAACGATTGCCACTACTGCTACCTCCTTCATCATCAGCCCACGATCTCGATGACGTGAAGTACATCGCTTATCGTCGAACAACGATCAGTTTAGCACAATAACTGCAACAGCAAGCCATCGAGGGAAGACCGACCCAACGACGTCATTCATCAACGTAACGCACAGGCAAGAAGCCGGCCTCGGCAGCATCGGTCCTAACCGACTCCATCGAAGGAGTGACGAACTGGCACAAGGAAGGTTCATTGACACCAGGACGTCTGGGTTCTAACACGGTGGGTCAACTCACCCTCGCGTACCCTCGAACAACGCTTGGCCGCTTACCATCGACCACAGCGTCATCCGTTGCGTTGACGTTCTCCACCCGACGCATGTTCGTGAAAACCACACTCTGGCCCAGGAAATGACGACCACAACGCGCAGCCACCCAACAGAGTCAAACTGGCGGGGTCAAACTGGCGGGGTGCGTGGATCGCTCAAGGGAGCAGTTCGGTGACCTCTGATCGTTCGCCCAACAGCTCGTCCCTCGTCGTGGCGATCGCGTCCTGAGCGGCCTCGTTGTGATCGAGTCCTGTGACGACTTCCCAGGAGTTTCCATCCGAACGGATCGGGAATCCGAACTGGAGACCCTCGGGAATCCCGTACTCTCCGTGCGACATCACTCCGACTGAAAACCAATCGTTCGCCGGCGTCGGGGTGGCGATCGAGCGAACCGTATCGATCACCGCATTGGCTGCAGACGCTGCAGACGAGGCTCCCCGAGCTTCGATGATCGCTGCTCCACGCTTTTGCACGGTCGTGATGAACTCACCATTGAGCCAGGCGTGGTCACTGATCACCTTTGTCACCTCGGTGCCATCGATCTCGGCATGGTAATAGTCCGGGAACTGTGTCGCAGAGTGGTTACCCCAGACTGCCATCTTGGTCACCGACGTCACCGGCTTGTCAGCCTTTCTTGCCAGCTGCGTCATTGCACGATTCTGATCGAGCCGCATCATTGAGAACCATCGATCCGCCGGAACATCCTTGCCGTTCTCTCTCGCGATGAGACAGTTCGTGTTGCAGGGGTTGCCCACCACCACAACACGGACGTCATTCGCCGCCGAAGCGGCGATCGCCTGGCCCTGTGGTTTGAAGATCCCGCCGTTGATGCCGAGTAGATCTCGCCGCTCCATACCTTGTTTACGCGGAACCGATCCAATCAACAAGGCCCAACTCACGCCATCAAAGCCCACCTTTAGGTCGCTCGTGCTCACAATATTGACAAGATTCGGGAACGCACAGTCATCGAGTTCCATCACCACACCCTCAAGGGCGCGCATCGCTGGGTCGATCTCAATCAACCGCAGCTCCACTGGCACATCAGCACCAAAGACATCACCAGCCGCAATCCGAAACAACAACGAGTAACTAATTTGTCCCGCCGCGCCCGTAACCGCGACCTTGACTGGACTTTTCATCTCTTCATTTCCTTTCTCATCAACATGCTTAATCAATCCTGACCGGTCACTGTCGGCCGACAATCCGATGTGCCTCGGACCAGATTCAGTGTCCTCTAGATACGTTCCGCGATCGCATGGCCGAACTCCGAACACGAGACCTCAGTGGCGCCCTCCATGAGACGGGCAAAGTCGTAGGTGACGATCTTGGCCGCAATGGTCTCCTCAAGAGCACGGGTGATCGCATCAGCCACCTCCTGGAGACCGAGATACTCGAACATCATCACCCCCGAGAGGATCACGGATCCTGGATTCACCTTGTCTTGCCCCGCATACTTGGGAGCGGTCCCATGAGTCGCCTCAAAGACCCCATGCCCGGTCACATAATTGATGTTGCCTCCTGGGGCAATGCCAATCCCGCCGACCTGTGCCGCCAGCGCGTCAGAGAGGTAGTCTCCGTTGAGATTCATCGTTGCGATCACATCAAACTCATCCGCCCGCGTGAGGACCTGTTGGAGCGCATTGTCAGCGATAGCATCTTTGACCAACAGGCGGTCCCCAGAATCTCCGTGACACTCCTCCCAACTCACCGCACGGTCAGCGAACTCCTCTTTGACGAGTTCGTAACCCCAGGAGCGAAAAGCTCCCTCGGTAAACTTTTGAATATTGCCTTTATGCACCAGCGTGACACTACGACGATGGTGCTCGAGCGCATAGTTCAGTGCCGCCCTGATCAGTCGCTGTGAGCCAGTCTTCGAGATCGGCTTAATTCCTATGCCGGAGTCACTTCGAATCTCCCAACCGAAGCTGTCGTGAAGAAATTCACGGAGTTTGGCTGCCTCGGGGGTACCCTCTGCCACCTCAAGACCAGCATAGACATCCTCGGTATTCTCCCGAAAGATCACCATATCCACCAACTCCGGGCGACGCACCGGTGAAGGGACGCCCCGAAACCAACGGACCGGACGAAGACATACGTAGAGATCCATGATCTGGCGAATGGCGACATTGAGAGAGCGGATCCCACCACCGACCGGCGTCGTCAATGGACCCTTAATGCCAACGCGATAGTCCCGGAACGCTTCAATCGTCGCCTCGGGCAACCACTCGCCCGTCTCACGGTAGGCCTTCTCTCCCGCAAGCACCTCTTTCCAGGAGACGCGCTGCCCATGTTTTGCGAGCGCGGTATCAAAGACGTGCTGGGCTGCCGGCCAAATATCAATACCCGTCCCGTCGCCCTCAATGTAGGGCAATACGACGTCGTTAGGAACTACCAATTTGCCCTGCGCATCGAGGGTCAATTTCTCAGCCATACGCCGATTCTACTCTTGAGGAGCCCCCGGCTTCCAATCAAGGATCGGTGCAGGGGCCACAGCCGGCACCACGACCAAGCTAGGAGTTCACCAGCCGATCAGATCCATCGCTCAACGCCGCTCGTCATGATCAGCTGTCGACTGAGCGCCGTAGCCGCCACAGATTGGGATCGTCGAGCTCATCTGGGCTAGGGAAGAGGGATGCATCATGGAGCGCAGCGACGAGGGCCGCGATATCGTCCTCGGTGCCATCGACTTCACCCGCAAAGCGCTCAGCGCGCGCCCGCACTTCCGCCAACGTGACCCCAAAGACCGATGCCATCACCGACCGGGCCGGGTCCTCGTCGAGGTACTGATTCATCCCTTCGATCCAGGTCGTGCTCCCAAAGACTGAAGGGCCGATCTGGGCCATCACCAGCTCGACAAAGGCCTGTACTACCGCCATCGTCGTCTGCAATTCTGCCACGTTGGCGACTTGAGCAGGGCTCGTGGACTGCTCCAGCATCGCCGTGGGGTCAAAATTGGTGAGAAAGTTCGGGTCTGACATCGCACCCTCGGCAAAGCTCTCCATCATACGGGTAGTGTCAGCCTTGAGGTCGAGCAGATAGAGCCGCAGCTCGGTATCGAACCGATCGAGGATCACCGGCTGCGCCAGTACCCTAGCAACGATGAGTTCGCGCATGCTCCAGTAGAGCGCCACCTCGTCGAGCGGTACGTGAATCGCCGTTGCCACTCGCTCCAGGTTGCCTACGATCACGCCAAGATCCCCTGGCGGGGTGAGCGGCAACAGGAGATCCTGCGTGCCAAGCGCCGAGAGTGCGTAATGGCCGACCAGTGACCCAACCTGTGCATTGGAAAACATTGGCCCCAACGAGGCCGACAGCGACGCCGCGAGAGAAGCAAAATCCGTCTCAGCACCCACGGCTAAGTCCATTGAACCCGAGGGGACACTGCCCGCCAGCGCCGAAGCGAGAAGGTCGAGGTACGGTTTCAACCCTTCTAGACACCGCTCCGCAATGTCGACGGGACGCTCGACGAGAAGACGCCGAGGGGTCCAAGGTACGCTCGAGAGGAATCCCACCGCCTCGAGGTGTCGCGTGGCGAGATCGAAGAGGGACTCCACCCTCGTGCGCTCGCTCATGGCCGGGAGCGCGTTGGCAGACTCAGCGCCGAGCGCGAGACCCATAAACTGCCGGCGCAGACCCTGGGGGTCAATATTTGCCGATCCGATCGCCTTCATGATGTCATCCATCATGAATTGAAACGGGTTGATTGGCTCATCAGAATCGGCCACCACTACCTCCACAAAATCGACAGCAACGCCTCTAAGTGTAGCCGAGAAGAACCATCCGAGAACTTTGTCGTTCAGTGGAAGGACCCAGACCGGTCTCCCACCTCGTAGCCAGGCGTAACTGTTCAACCTCGGCGACTGAGATCCAGCTAAGAACTCGGTGTGAATCCCGGCGATTAGCACCGACTCATCGGCTCGGAAGCCTATCCTTTTAGGGGTAGGGCAACTGAGTCGATCAGGCAGCACGAGGAGGAGTACATCAAATGGAGGCACCACGGCCATCGTTACCGTGGCGAGTTCAAACGCCTCGGCGTTGGCTCGAGCTCACCGATGAACCTCTTGACGTGGGCTCGGTCTATGACTTTCTCAATCGAACGGATGCCGGTGGTGTCGTACTCTTCTCTGGAACCGTTCGCACCTACTCTTCCGAAATGGATCAAGTCTCAGCGATCCATTACGAAGCCTATCTCGACCTCGTCGTCGATCGCCTCGACGAGATCGCAACATCGATCGAAAAGACCTTCGAAGAGGTTCGATCGCTCGTGATCATGCACCGCCTCGGCGAGGTGCCGACAGGTGCGTCGAGCGTCATCGTAGGCTGTAGCGCTGGACACCGCGATGCTGCCTTCGGTGCAAGCCGCTACGGCATCGACACCATCAAGGTCGCCGTCCCGATCTGGAAACAAGAGAAGAACCAGCAAGGGGCACAGTGGTCATCATCGGCGACGCCCCTACAAGATATTCCAACCCCAATGAAAGGTTCCCATGGCTGAACTCTTATACGTTTTGATCCCCATCGCCTTTGTCGTTATCGTCGGTCTGCTCAGCTCGTTGCATCGGGCCAAGCCGGTCTCGATCGACGACGGCGTGCGCTCCTTCGACAGTATGCGTCGTGCTCTCGACAAGCGACACCGTAATGAACCCGCCTCTCCAGGCGCTGGCTCATCACGGGCCTAGATGGCGCTCATCACCCTCGACATCGGCGCAGCCTTCACGCGTATTCAGATCGGCAACGAACCGATCTTAACGGTCGCCTCTGAGGCTGCCTACGACCTCGATCGCAAAACGGTGAAGGTCATCGGCGCCAACGCAAGCCAAGAGGTGTTGCGCAGCGGCTCGAAGACCAGGTTGGTCAGGATTATGGAACGAGGAGCTCCGGCTGATCCGGGAGTCTTGAGTGGCTTTCTCCAACAGGCACTTCGATCGATCGGTGTACGCTCCTTCGGGCGCAGTGAGGTACTCGTTGCAGCCACGACTCACGCCTCTCCGCTCGATATCGCATCACTCAAGCGCTGCATCGAAAAGTTAAATGCCAAGACCGTCACCCCGTTGGAGACGCCGATCGCAGCTACCGCCGGTATTGATCAGGATGTGCTCGGCGAAGTCGGTACCATGACGGTGGTCCTCGGCGAATCGTTAGTCGAAGCGGGAATCGTGTCTTTTGGCAAACTCGCTGCGCGAGCTACGAGCCCAACCGGCGTGAGCACATTGCGCAGCGCCATTCGCGAATCGGTCAAGACCACCTGTGACCTGGTCATCTCGGAGGACGTCGCCAACGATATCTTGATTGAGCTGATCGATTTCCAGCGCGCCCATCGCGGAGTCCAGGCCAAGATTTGGGGTAGGAGCTTGGCCAACGGGGAGAGCGAGAGTGGCGTGATCACTGAGGACGTGATCTTCGCCGCCATTCTCCCGGGCCTAGAGCTCATCACCCAAGCGATCACCTCATGCATCTCACAGGCCCCAAACCAATTGGTGACCGATGTCGCTGATCGCGGGCTGTGGCTACTCGGTGGCGGTGCGCATCTTCCGGGCCTGGCACCCGAACTCGAACGACGCCTTGGCGTACCGGTGCATACCATCGCAGAACCCGAACTCGCCGTCGTCCGCGGACTCTCAGTGATTCATGCCGTGAACCCAACCAAGATCTACTGGTAAGGATCTCGCTCAAGATCGACAAATAGCTGGCGGATCTGCGCATCACGATCATCGCGGAGCGCCTCAACCGCGCGGTCGATCTCGGGTGACTCAAAGGCCACAGAGATCACCAATGCCCTTCGGCGTAGGTAGACGCTCTTGGCGCTTAGACCAGCGAGTACCACGGGTATCGCGCGTTGGTCTCCAATGGCGCCGAGACTCGCCAGCGCAGCCTCTCGCACCAGCGGTTCCTCGTGGTCCATAGCGAGTTCGATCAACCGTGGTACCAGCTCGGGGTCCTCCAATTCACCCGCGACAAAAGCTCCAAACTCGGTGACGAGCCACGAAGCATCCTCCATCCAACGCTTTGCATGCACGAGCGAACGCCGATCGCTGGGAACAGCCGTCACTGCAGCAATGCCGACCCGAGCGTCTGGATGAGCAAGTGCTATCTCCAAGACCTCCTCGTCTGGACCAAATCGTCGTTGGTAGGCTCGATGCCCCTGCGCCAAGAGTTCGGCGGGCAACACATCGAGCAGTGCTCGCAGCTCCTCACGACTCCCATGGAGGAGGACCGCAAGCTCATCCGCCACGACGAGCTCCAGCGATCGTAAAGAGGGCGACCGCGGTTGCGGCGCTGGCATTGAGCGACGCTATTGATGGTGCCATCGGGATCTTGACCAAGAGATCACAGCGCTGTCGCGTCAGCCGCGCAAGTCCGTCGCCTTCGGCACCGACGACGAGCGCAAGCGGTTCCGTGAGGAGGTTGGATTTGGCAAGGACGGTATCGGCCTCGGCGGCGAGACCAACGGTCCACACCCCATGTTTCTGGAGGAATGCCAAGGCGTTTGGGATACCGGCAACCACCGCAAAATCGAGGTACTCCACCGCACCAGAGGCAACCTTGGTCACCGCTGGCGTGACGAGCGCCCCACGGCGCTCGGGCAGAATGACCCCACTCACGCCAGCTCCGGCCGCACTGCGTAACATGGCACCGAGATTCTGGGGGTCTTGTATGCGATCAAGTGCAAGCAACAGGGCATCCGCTCCCACAAGCTCGTCAAGGGCCCGTGATCGCAAAGGCTCCGCAATCGCGAGGACTCCCTGTGGCTGGAAGGAGGAGGCCCGCTCTCTGAAAGTACTCTCGCCAACCTCACGCACCCGTACGCCGACCGAGGTCGCCACCTGGACAATCTCCTCGTCGACGGCCCTACGCTGGCACCACACCTCCTGCACCACCCGGCGCCGAGCCCGCAGAAGCTCAAGGACAGCCCGGCGACCCTCCACCTGGGTCCCCCCGACGTTACGTTCACTCATCAACACTCACTCATAGAACGGTGGCCACGACAAAGGTTGCGACACCGAGGCCAGCGCCAAGAGCGCCAAGACCCTCAGCACGCTTTGCTTTGACCAACACCGGGGCAGCCAGGAGCGTGCCAAGCGCGTGCCCTAGGGTGCCAAGCGACGGACCGAGGCGTGGGTGCTCTGCGATGATCGTGGCATCGATGGAGTGAATTTGATACCCTTTTGCGGCAATGGCGCCGAGGCATTCACCGAGAAGAACCATGGAGTTCGCACCACGCAACGCAGGGTCAGTATCGGGGAACAGATCTCCGATACCGCCGATACCAGCGGCGCCGAGGATCGCATCGGCAACAGCGTGGGCGAGACAATCTCCATCCGAGTGACCGACAAGCCCCGGTGGTCCAAAGTGCTCGCCCGCAAGGACCAGATCACCACCTCCGTCTGGATCGAAGGGGTGAATGTCAAAACCAAGCCCAACCCGTGGAATGCGCCATCGATCCAGATCACTGCGTAGGGTGATCTTGGCGGCGAGTTCCTCACCCGCAACGATCGTCACTGGGTAACCCAGCTGCTCGGCGATGGCCGCCTCGTCAGTCGCATCCTGCTCTGCCTCAACGACCTTGGCCAACACCTTTCGAGCAAAACCCTGTGGCGTCTGCACTCGGACGATACTGCTACGGTCAAGCGTCTGGCGAACCATCCCTTCTTCAACTACCTTGAGCGTATCGACGGAGCTGATGGCAGGCACCACCGCTGCGCAACCCCGGGCGAGCGCTGCCACCACCCGTTCAAACAATGCAGGCGAGGCAAACGGGCGGGCGGCGTCGTGCACGAGGACATACTCGAAGTCATCACCTAATGCTCGAAAGGCATTGGCGACGGAGCCTGTGCGTGTCGCGCCGCCAAAGGTATAGATCAGTTCCGGGGTAGATTCCGGGAGTTGATAGCCGATCGGTAAGGCAACCACGATCCGGTTTGAGACCGACTTTGCTTGGGCGATCGCTGAATCGAGCAGACTCACACCGCCGATGCGCTCAAATTGTTTGTGGCCTCCGAATCGCTCCCCAGATCCGGCAGCGACAATCAGGGTGCCAACCGTCAAGAACCGCTCCGCTACGCGAGTGCCTTGTCGAGTCGCCCCTCAGCATCCTCAGGAGTAACCGACAAGGCGAAGGTAAGTTCCGAGACCAGAATCTGACGCGCCTTGGCTAACATTCGTCGTTCACCCGCCGAAAGACCCTTATCATTGTCGCGGATGGTTAAATTGCGAACAACCTCTGCCACCTGATAGATGTCGCCTGACTTCAACTTCTCAACATGATTCTTGTAACGACGTGACCAATTTGTTGGCATTCGTGCATCCTTCTTTCCAAGGACGGCGAAGACCTCCTCCACCTCTTCATCGTTGATCACGTCGCGCAAGCCAACCTCTTCGGCCAGCTCAACTGGGACACGAACCGTCAGATCCCCATACGCAATCTTGAGGACGAAGTACTCACGTTCTTCACCAAAATCCTCACGCCGCTCCCGATCTTCGATGATGGCAGCACCATGGTGGGGATAGACGACCTTGTCGCCGACTTCAAATGACAATGAAACCGCCTTCCAGGAAGGACACACAGTAAGGATTAACTGAACTTTTCTATTAGTATACCAGGTCGGGTGCAGGGGGGTGGATATGCTCAAGTGGGCTGGTGTCGACGATACCGCTATGGCGGTCTCACTTTTGCGGGATCATTCTGTTTTTTCGCACTTCCCCGAAGCGCTCTGTGCTCCGCAATTTCTCGACGCGCATCTGTTGCGTCGTCACCGAGGTGAGACCCTCTACACAATTGGCACTCCCGGAGATGAGTGTTATCTCATCTGTTCAGGGCGCGTGGGCCTGCTCGCAGCCGGTCCCTGGGGTCGGCCAAGCCTGTTTGCCATCAAAGCCAGGGGTGCGGTGGTCGGCGATCTCAGTCTCTTTGACGATGCACCACGGACCTCAACCGCGCAGGTGCTAGAGACGTCGGTCATCCTCACAATCCCCTACCCATTGCTACGCGAGAGCATCGCAAGCGATCCCTCGTTAGCACAGAGAGTCCTCAGTGCCTACGCAGCACGAATTCGCGATAACGATGACCGTCTCGTCGAGGCGCTCAACCTAGATCTCATCAACCGCCTGGCACGACGCATCCTTGAGTTTGCCCAAGGCGAGACTGAGTTTACACTCAACCTTACGCAAGAAGACATTGCCAGCCTGGTGGGAGCTTCGCGAGAGCGCACCAACAAGGCCTTGGGCGTCCTCCAACGGTGCGGAGCACTGGAGATCCAAGGTCACCACCTCTACCGAGTCCTTGATCTTGAGAAGCTGACGCTCCTAGCGCTCCAGTGGGGCGACGATCGGTGTCACACCGAGCGCCTCCCTGATCACACGGGCCCAATCGGGCCCAATCTCGTCGAGCGCCCCTAGCTCCTGCTCGGAGGCCGAACGGATGGCATCGAGGGTTGGATAACGGTCTAAGAGCACCCGAACCGCTGCGGCAGGGATGCGCGAAATGTTGCTCAGGATACGAGAACCCCGCGACGGTAGCGTGAAGAGTGAGAGGTCACCCTGATGATCGACACTGACCTGACGAAGCGGCTCACAGATCGCTTGGCGCGCGACCCAACCCGCAAAAGTGCGCAGGTCGGTCACATCATCCGTCGAAAGTGACGCCAGCGAGTCACGGACAGCCTCGATCTCTATCGGATCGCTGTAGCCAAGGAAATCAAAGATCAGCGAATCAAAGCGCTCCTCGAAGTCGAGAGAGATCTCAGCCGACTGCAGCGCGAGCAGTCGTCCGTCGGTGCCCAATTCGAGTAAATATCCCTCGATCTCGGCACCGATCCGACGGACCATCTCGCCGCGCTGGAGTGCAAAGAGCACATCGCGAAAAGTGACTTGGCCATTGAGTTCCAGCGGTACCAGACTGGTCAGTACCGACTCAAACCGCTCCCGATAACGCTCAAGCGTCGACAGAGCTTGACTCGCCCGTGACAGCACCGCCGGGATCGGTTGGAGTGTCTGTTTATGATTGCGATAGTAGACCGAGATCACCGACAACTCCTCAGAGACGGCCACGACCACTGCGTCAACGCTCGACGCCACCCGCTCTGCCGTCCGGTGTCTTGTCCCAGTCTCGGTGGTGACCAGACGCGGATCGGGCACGAGGTGGACATTTGCTCTCACGATTCTGGTCCCATTCGCAGAGAGGATGATTGCTCCATCCATCTTGGCCAGCTCGAAGAGCTTTTGTGGCGAAAACGCCGCCTCGATAAGAAAGCCACCAGTGCAGATCTCTAGCACCTCCGCCGCATCACCGAGCACCACTAGGGCGCCGGTGCGGGCCAGAAGAATACGATCGAGCCCGGCACGTAACAGTGTTCCGGGAGCCACCCGGGCCAGTGCTGTTTGCTGAAACTCAGTCGTCGATGCACTCATTTGGCTACAAGCCTACCACCTGCAGACGCTCGGGCTTATAGAGGCCGAGTTCCTCAAGAACCTCGCGCAAATAGGGTCGCGTTCGGGGCGTAATGATCTCGCCAGGAGCTACCGGCAGCGACTGGGTCAGACCACGAATCGCATCGTCTGGGATCAGCTCGCCTAGCAATCCGATCTCAGCGCAGGCCAGCAGTGGCCGCTTGAGCGCGTGCCCCCGCCTCGAACTCACCAAGGCGATAGCAAGTGCCAGGTCGATCCGAGGATCGACGACGACACCACCACTGGGTATGGCAACAAGCACCTCGCGTTCCGAAAGATCGAGATCACAGTGCTTGTCAATCACCGACATCAGGTACCGCACCCGATCAACTTCAATCCCACGCGAGAGGAGTCTGCCTTTGGACTTCGCTCCTACCAGCGCATTTACCTCAACGACTTGCGCCAGACGTCCCACGCGCACCCCGGCCCAGGCCCGTCCCACCTCTGGGGTGCCCTCAAGGCGATTGCTCTCCTCGATCATATGGATACCGTTGGCCTCGAGCGAGAGGCGGCGAACGCCATCACTTGGGCCAAACCGATTCTTCCTCACCATCACGCGACGCACTCCGGGAGCACCAGTGGGTTCAAGCATCAACGAGGCATCGACCATGTGTTCCACATACCGGGGACCCAGAAGGTCTCCATCCTTGGTGACCTGGCCAATGACGACGACCACGAGCTCACGTTGCTTGGCCACTTTCACGACCGCGTCCACAAACTCCTTCATCAGGGTCACCCCGATGGCCAGGGCCTGTAGTGAGTCGATGACGATAAACCTCGCCTCGGTCGCCTCCATGGCCGCCAACGCCTGATCACTGTCGCGAGTGGCAAGCACGAGTAGTTGGTCATAGGAGCCAGCCAAACGTTCCGCTCGCTCGGCGAGCTGCAGACTCGTCTCCTCTGCCGAGATGTACAGGCTAGGGGTCGACTCCATGATTTTGGCCGACATGCCAAGAATGAGCGAGGACTTCCCCACACCCGGCTCGCCCGAGACGAGGACTACGGATCCGAGGACAAAGCCATCTCCGAGTAACTCATCAAAGCCCGGCACTCCGGAGGTCAAACGCCGTTCACGCCGACGCTCTACCCGCGAGAGTAACACAGGCGACTCATAGGCCTTTGTCACCGACGCGGCCATGGCTTCCTCAGAGATAAGACCCCACTGACCGCAGCCAGAGCACTGACCCATCCACGTGAGATGAACCTCACCACAACCGGAGCACCGAAATCTCTGCTTCATCTACTCCGGTCTAGTTCGAGGCTCAGACAACCACTTCCTTACCAACAATTCGCATTCGGATCCTGTCGGTCAGGTTCGCGAGGACTAATCAGCGCTTGAGGACTCAGCCAGCTCCATCGGCGTGGTGTCGACCCCTTCGATTACACGGAAGACGACGTCTTCCCCGTCAAGATCGACCACTACCATCTCGCCTGGATGGAACTCCTTGTTGAGCAAGCGTTCAGAGAGTGGGTCCTCAATCAGGCGTTGCAGCGTACGTCGTAGTGGGCGTGCACCGAGTTCGCGGTCGTAGCCGACCCTGGCCAAATGTGCACGCACCGATTCGGTCAGCTCGATGCCGATCGCCTTGGTCTCAAGCTGCGTCTGTATCCGCTTGAAAAGGAGATCAACGATCTGCTCTACCTCTGGCTGAGTCAACTCGTGGAACACGATGACCTCATCAATACGGTTCAGAAACTCGGGCTTGAAGTGCGACTTTAGGGCCTCGTTGAGCTTGATTCGCATCTTCTCATGGTTCACAGCGTCGGTATTCTTCGAGAATCCCACCTGACTCTTGTGAAGATCGGCGCTACCCAGATTTGAGGTCATGATCAAGATGGTGTTCTTGAAGTCCACAGCCCTACCTTGAGCATCGGTCAGACGACCATCCTCCAAGATTTGCAGCAAGGTGTTAAAGATATCAGGATGCGCCTTCTCGATCTCATCAAAGAGCACCACCGAGAATGGCTTCCTTCGCACCGCTTCGGTTAGCTGCCCGCCCTCGTCATAACCAACGTACCCAGGGGGAGAACCCACCAGGCGCGCCACGGTGTGCTTCTCCATGTACTCGCTCATGTCGAGTTGGATCAGCGCATCTGGATCGCCAAAGAGGAACTCTGCCAATGTCTTGGCAAGCTCGGTTTTCCCGACACCGGTTGGCCCAAGAAAGATGAAGGAGCCAGAGGGGCGCCTTGGGTCCTTCAACCCAGCGTGCGTGCGCCGAATCGAACGAGACAGTGCAGAAATCGCCTCCTGCTGCCCAACGATCCGACGGTGGAGCTCATCCTCCATGCGGAGCAGTTTGGCAGTCTCCTCCTCGGTCAAACGATTAACAGGGATACCCGTCCACATCGCGAGAACCTCAGCAATGACCTCCTCATCGACAACTCCGTAACGCTCCTTGCCCTCCTCTTTCCAGGATGCCTCAAGTTCACTCTTGCGCTGGGCCAATTCGCCCTCTTTCGTCGAAAGCCGCTTCGCCTCATCGAAGTTTTGGCGGGCTAACGCTGAGTCCTTGTCTTTGCGCGTACGCACCAGATCATCATCGATCTTGCGCAACTCAGGCGGCGAGGTGACCCGCTTGATACGCAGTCGGCTACCCGCTTCGTCGATCAAATCAATCGCCTTGTCTGGAAGGAAACGATCCGAGATATATCGATCGGCCATATTGGCGGCCGCTACGAGCGCCTCATCAGTGATGGTTACATTGTGATGAGATTCGTAGCGTTCACGGAGCCCCTTCAAGATCTCGAAGGTATCCTCGATTGAAGGTTCTCCCACCGTAATCGGCTGGAATCGACGTTCAAGCGCAGCATCCTTTTCGAAATGCTTACGATACTCATCGATCGTGGTCGCCCCGATCGTCTGCAGCTCACCTCGAGCCAGCATTGGCTTGAGAATCGAAGCAGCGTCGATCGCTCCCTCAGCGGCACCAGCACCGACGAGGGTATGGATCTCATCGATGAAGAGGACAATGTTCTCCTTGGTGCGCACCTCTTTGAGGACCTTCTTCAACCGCTCCTCAAAATCACCGCGATACCGGCTTCCAGCCACTAAGGCTCCGAGATCAAGCGTGTAGATCTGCTTGCCTCGCAAGGTTTCTGGGACGTCACCTTGCACGATCTTCTCAGCGAGACCCTCCACAATGGCGGACTTACCAACGCCAGGCTCACCGATCAGCACGGGATTATTTTTCTGCCGACGCGAAAGAACTTGCATCATCCGTTCGATCTCCCGATCACGTCCAACGACCGGATCGAGCTTGTGCTCTCGAGCCATCTGGGTGAGGTTGCGACCAAACTGGTCAAGGACGGCAGACCCTCCGGACTGCTCCTGACCGGTCGACGGACCCACCCCTGCGCCAGCCGGCTGCTTGCCTTCATACGTAGTAAGGATCTGCATGACCTGAGAACGCACTCTGGTCAGATCGATACCAAGGTTCATCAGTACCTTCGACCCAGTTCCCTCACCCTCACGGACGAGTCCAAGCAACATGTGCTCGGTGCCGATGTAGTTGTGGCCGAGCTGCAGCGCCTCTCGCAATGAGTACTCGAGCACCTTCTTGGCACTCACGGTAAAGGCTGGAGAGTTCGGTGTAGGACCAGACGAAGGCTCAGCAAGCTTGACAACCTCCTCCCGGAGGCTCTCCAGTGTCACGCCAAGTGACTCGAGCGCCTTTGCGGCGATCCCATCGCCTTCGTGCACAAGGCCAAGCAATATGTGCTCCGTGCCAATGTAATTGTGGTGGAGAAGCTTGGCTTCCTCCTGAGCGAGCACCAATACCCGGCGAGCACGATCCGTAAAACGTTCGAACAAGTTAACTGCCTCCTCATCGAGATTACTGGCCAGAGTCACCCGGCGACACAATCTCGATCTATGTTTTCATCAGTCTAGTCAACACCAACGACAAGCTTTCCATGCCCGCCTACATCTCCAATAGTGTGAGAACACCGTTTTCTCACTCTATCCCTTGGGTCCCCCCGTCATCCCTTGGGTCCCCCGTCATCCCTTGGGTCCCCCGTCATCCCTTGGGTCCCCCTATCTAACCTATCCCCATGCATCCTTGATCATACGACGGCCAACCGATCCCCCTTACGCAATCCCCAGGTTTCTCGCCGCCACCTCACCCGCCAAGCCTTCCTGGACACAAGGCCACTTAGGGCACGGTTGCCTGATGCCAAAACCGACGTCTCTCATCCCTGGCTGCTATCGTCCCGACTTGACCAAAACCCAACCAACAATTTGCTGGCTCCCCAAACACATCGCCTACAACCAGGTCAACCGCACATTGGTGGCGAGATATTGGTGACCAGTATTGTGCTTATCATTCGTGAGCCTCTAGGGTAGAGGATGGTGGAATACGAAATCAGTCTAACAGAGCCATGGATGAGCCATTCCCTAGCACTTCTTGAGGAGCAGCTACGCGAGGCCGCGGTTACCGGCGACCCAATGATCAGTGAAGCGGCGACCCATCTCATCGCAGCAGGAGGTAAGCGTATCCGGCCGATGATCTCGTTCGCGGTCGCTCATGCCCTCGGCTGGTCACCGGAGAAAATCGCCTCCTATGCGGGATCTGCGATGGTGCAGGGAGCCGTGGCCGTCGAACTCGTCCATCTGGCCTCGCTGTATCATGATGACGTCATGGACGAAGCAAGTGAACGTCGTGGCGTCCAGAGTGTCAACTTGAAGTTCGGGAATCTGATCGCTATCGTCACCGGCGACTTTCTGCTAGCCAAGGCCGCTGGTATCTCCGCGCGCCTAAGCCAGGAAACCGCAACACTTCTCGCTGATACCCTCGCGCGCATGTGTGAAGGGCAGATCCTTGAGGTCGCCGCCGCCCATCGCCTCGATCGCAGTCGTGCCGAGTATCTCGCTGCGATCGCGGGAAAGACGGCCTCCTTAATGGCGGCGTCGGCGCGCATTCCCGCCTTGATCGCTGGTCTGCCAGCCGATGAGATCGAGATGCTTACCGAGATCGGCGAATCCATTGGGATGGTCTTCCAGATTAGGGATGACATCATGGACATCTTCGCACCCAAGGAGATCTTGAAGAAGGAACCTGGACAGGACCTCCTTGAGGGGGTCTACACCCTGCCGGTCATCCTCTTCCTCGCCGACCCGGCGGATGGCCAAGCGTTAGCCCGGTTGCTACCCAACGCCAATACCAGCAGAAACCTCCGGCAAATCGCCGAGTTACTCCGTAGTTCGGGAGCACTAGATGAGTCGCTTGCGACCATGGATCACTACCGGGAGCGTGTTGGCGAACTCACCACCCACTTGCATCAGTACGACTTCCGTTGGGTCACGAATCTCTTCACTCAACTCATCGATTCCACTCGGGTCGCAGTTGAACAGGGTACAGGGTTCCTCCGACTAGCTACCTAGCAGCACTTCGCCCTCAACGAGGCCATGCACCGCCACCTCGCGCCCAGCCAATTGGGGTCCTCTCTCTGGTCCCGGCACAAGCTTCACCCAACAATATTTCCACTCGGCATCACGACAATTCCGGACGAAGCGCCGGGAACGCAATCACCTCTTTGATATGTGGAGCGTCTGTTAGCAGAACCACAAGACGGTCGATCCCGATGCCAAGGCCGCCGGTTGGTGGCATGCCATGCTCAAGGGCCCGTAGAAAGTCCTCGTCAAGCACCATGGCCTCGTCATCTCCTTGCAATCGAGCCTGTGCTTGCTGAAGGAAACGTCGACGCTGCTCATCTGGATCATTCAACTCCGAGTAGGCCGTGCCAACCTCTCGACCCATGATCACGAGATCAAACTGCTCCACACGGCCAACCCTGGCGGGATCACGGTGATCCCTTGCCAGCGGCGAGACCTCTTTGGGAAAGTCAAGCACAAAGGTCGGCTCCACCAGCGTAGGCTCCACCAGCTCCTCATACAACGAGAACAGAATACGCCCAGGGCCGTCGCCTTCCTCCACTTTGACCGCATGGTCAGCGGCCAGCTGTGCAAGCTCTTCCCGCCCTTGCTCGAGCCGGATCGTCTGGCCGGTGGACTCGCTGACGAGTTCCTCCATCGTCGCACGGCGGAATGGAGGCGTCAAGTCAATCACCTGACCCTGGCAGGTGATGCGCAAGGAACCTCGCGCCGACATCGCTGCATGTGAGATAAGTGCCTCGGTAAGGTCGATCATCCCATAGACATCCGTATATGCCTGGTACACCTCGAGCATGGTGAACTCAGGGTTATGCCTCGGTGAAAGCCCCTCATTGCGAAAGTCACGACCAAGCTCAAAGACTCGCTCGAAACCTCCGACCACAAGCCGCTTGAGGTAGAGCTCTGGAGCAATCCGGAGGAAGAAATCAGCGTCAAGTGCATTGTGATGGGTGACAAATGGCTTCGCAATCGCACCAGAGGCGACCGGCTGAAGAATAGGTGTCTCTACCTCGATAAAACCGCGATCGGTCAGGTCTCTGCGCACCTGTGCGATGATACGAGACCGGGTGAGCAGTCGTTCACGTACCTCTGGATTGGCCCACAGGTCAACATAACGTTGGCGATACCGGGTATCGGGATCAGTAATACCACGCCATTTATCTCCAAAGTTACGACGGGCACGCGCAAGAAGCTGCCAATTCGTCACCTCAACGGATAGCTCGCCACTGCGCGACGTCATCACCTCTCCAGTGACGCTGACCCAATCGCCAAGCACGCGCTGATGGACAAAACGTTCAAAGTCCTCCGTGGCCTCACGACGCAGTAATAGCTGGATCTTCCCACTCGAGTCAACAAGATCGCCAAAGGCAAGCTTGCCTTGACGTCGGAAACGCATCAGACGTCCTGCAATCGTTACCACCCGACCAGTCTTGCTATCTGCTCCTAGGTGCTCGAAGGACGCGCGAACCGGGCCAATCGGCTCCACCGCCGCCACCTCATAGGGAATAACCTCATCGGTCAATGCTTCAGTCGCATCGGTCAATGCTTCAGTCTCATCGTTCACTGGGCAACCCCCGTCGCTACTTATTCGTCGTCGGTGGACGATTCAGTTCCCAGGTGAGTCTAAGGCCGTGCAAGGTGAGCCATGGCTCGACCTGGGTGATGACGGGAATAAAGGGTGCCAATAACTCAGCGAGACCACCCGTTCCAATCACCGTCGCTGGACCGATGAGTTCCTCGGTATCGGCAACAATCTGGGTCACCTGTCCCTTAATCCCGTAGAGCACACCCGCCTGGATCGACTCGACCGTCGTCTTGCCGATGACCGACCTCGGCGCTACAAGCTCGACTTTGCGCAACGCAGCGGCCCGAGAGATGAGCGCATCGAGCGCGACCATGACACCCGGACAGATCGCACCCCCTAGATAATCACCCTCAGCCGCGACCACATCGAAGGTGGTAGCGGTTCCCAGATCAACGATGATCGCTGGACCCCCATAGAGATCATGGGCACCGACTGCATCAGCAAGTCGATCTGGTCCAACCTCTGCAGGGTTGTCATAGCGGATCGTAAGACCGATATCAAGCCCTCGACCAAGCACCAGCGGCTCAATCGCCAACCACCGACGCGACACATCGATCATCGCCTGGGTTGCACTTGGCGCAGAGGAGGAGATAATCACCCCAACCATCCCATCCGACAGTGCCAACCCACGAGCATCGATGAACTGGCGCAGCAGCAGGTAGATCTCATCGACGGTGCGATCAATCCTCGTCGCCAAGCGCAGATGGGCCAGCAGTCCATCCTCGGCTCTGCGACCAACACCTGATAGGCCAAGCTCGTAAAAACCAAAGACGGTTTCCGTATTGCCGATATCGACTGCGAGCAGCAGCTCAGTCACCGCGACACCTCCTGTTCATCCGTCAAGCTCATGCTCTCTGTCGCCCCTGTGCGTCGAACCACGCTCGTTGGCACTCCAACGGCCCGCCACGCGATCGAATCGGGCAATCCTGACCACTTCTTCGGGGATGGAACTGTCGAAGCCGAAGGCTCTTGCCATCTTGGGGTCGATTTCAGCCAACGGCACCAACACAAAAGCCCGCTCCGCCATTCGAGGATGCGGAACGCGAAGATCGGCGCTCGTAATCGTCAGGCCAGGGATAGTGAGGATATCGATGTCGAGCGTGCGCGGACCAAAACGCACTAACCGTTCCCGTCCAAACGCTGCCTCAAGGCGATGAATGAAGGCCAGTAGCGCAAAAGGTGACTGGTCCCACGTCAACGTCATCACGGCGTTAAGATAATCAGGCTGGTTGGCCGGTCCGCCAACTGGTGCTGTACGGTACAGCGATGACACCGAAAGCGACTCCCCCAACTGCACCAGCGCACTCTCCATCTGGCGCTGAGGATCGACAAGGTTTGCACCTAGTCCAAGGTAGACCTTCACTGCTGAGTCGCCACGGAGCCGTCAGAGATTGACGTGACCAACGTCACGATCACCCCGTCTGAGACGAGCGAGATAGGAGGTCGACACTTGGTAACCGAGACCTCAATCGACTCGATACGTGAGCACTCCGCAACATCGAGGATACCAATGGTGATACGCTCTGCCACCGTCTCGAGGAGCTTCGGGGCGGGCTCAAGCGCCGCTGGGATCACCTGATCCAACAACGAGTAATCGAAGGTGCCCATGAGATCGTCATGGAGACCACGATCCACCTTGAGGTGCAGGCGGACACCGATCCTGATTGGCTGAGGAGCGGCCCGTTCGGCCTCTGACAGACCCACATGGGCCATAAGCTCAATGTGGGGAATGTCGATGACATCACTCATTGTCTTGCCTCGCGAACTCCATTGCATCCATCAGCTTGAGATACTCCATCACCGGAGTGACCTCATGCACGCGCACCGCCGAGGCGCCGTGCGTCAGCGCCCATATATTTGCCGCCAGACTCTCCTCTTCGCGTTGTCCTGGATCTTCGATCCGGTTGAGCCTCGAAAGACCGGCCAAAAAGGACTTACGCGAGATCCCGACGAGCACGGGAGCACCAAGGTCGCCAAAGCGCACGAGATGCCGCAACAGCTCCAGGTTATGGTCTATCGATTTGCCAAAACCGATGCCCGGATCGAGATAGAGTTCGCGGACACCAAAGGTTTGCGCATCTTCACGACACGCCTCGAGGAAACGATACACCTCATCGACGACATCGGTGTAATGGGGAGCCCGTTGCATGGTCGTTGGATCACCCTGTGCGTGCATCGCAACCCAACCCGCCCCGAACTCTGCCGCCACCCGGCCAAGTGAAGCACTGACGTCATTGACGATGGTGGCTCCATGCGCAAGCGCCGACCGCGCAACTGCTTCCTTGCGGGTGTCAATCGAGACCACACCGACCTCGGCGAGCGCCTCAACTACCGGTAAGACTCGACGTTCTTCCTCATCATCAGGGACCGTTCGCGCTCCTGGGCGGGTTGACTCACCGCCAACATCGACGATCGCAGCCCCCTGGGCGAAGAGTTCCCTGCCGTGGTCAATGGCATCCTGAGTATCGACATACCTACCTCCATCGGAGAACGAGTCAGGTGTGACGTTGACGATCCCCATGACCGCCGGTCGTGGTCGATAAGACGGCGCTAGGGCCCCATTCATCGCGCACCATCCAACGTCGTGGCCGACACTACGAACTCAGTGCTCACCCGAACCCCTGGCTTGTTCACTCCACGCATCGACATGCATAGGTGTTCAGCTACCACGCTCACCTTGACCTCACGAGATCCGGTCACTTTCGCGATATCCTCGGCGATGTCCCGAGTCATGCGTTCTTGGAGTTGGAGGCGATGTGCATGCCGTTCGACGACATGAACCAGCGCCGAGATCCCGACGACCGCGTCTACGGGCAGATATTCAATGGTTACGTTTCCAAAGAACGGCAACAGGTGATGTTCACACAACGAGTAGAAGCTGACCTCATCCAAATGGACCGAACCACTGTCGTTGAGTTCAAAACGTACCGCCGAGGGCTCTGGCTCCCCCAACCCGTCAGTTGCGGACTCCAGAAAGGTGATCCAGCGATCCGGCGTATGGTCGTAGACCTCTCGATCGAACCGTACTCCGCTACGGCCACCAAGGTAAGCAAGAATCTCCCCAACGGCGGCGACCGCGTCATCGCGTGTGGTCACTAGAGCTTCTCACGATACTTCGCGATGTACGAGAGGTTTCGATACCTTTCCGCCACATCAAGACCATACCCGACGACGAACTCTCGTGGGATCGAGAAGCCGACGTAGTCAGGTGCGACTAATTCGCGCTGCTCACCCTCCTTGAGCAGTAGGGTGCACACCCTCAGTGACTGCGGATTTCTGGAACGTAAGTTGTGCAGCAGATACCGCAGCGTGAGTCCACTCTCAATAATATCCTCGACCAACAAGACATCGCGATCGACAAGATCGATGTCGAGATCCTTGATAATCCTTACGACACCAGAGGTCTTCGTTGCATCGCCATAGGACGAAACCGCCATGAAATCGACACTCACCGGGAGATCAATCGCTCTTGCTAGGTCAGTCATAAAGACAAAGGCACCCTTGAGAACGCCGATCAGGAGCGGAGAGCGACCCTGATAGTCCTGGGTGATCGTCGCGCCAAGCTCCTGCACCCGCTGTGCAATCTTTTCAGCACTAACCACCACCTCGCCGAGATGTTTGTCCTCATCACGCCAACCCATACCTTCAACCTCTCTCCGCGAGCCCAGCAACCCAATCCATCTTAGGACCGTGACATCGTCATCACTCTCAAGGGCGGCTCCTTGTCGACGTGACGCCCCAGCCCATCAGATGCCATCGAAGAAGCCGTCTTCACCGCAGCGACCACCGGTGTGTTCTCGACTGACGACGACCAGCGCGCGGTGGTCAGCGACATCTCCGATGCGAGGGACGCCGACCCACCGCCGTACGACCATGCAACAACTGCGCAGTAGCGGAACGACTGGACAATCGGCCCTGCGTAGCGCCTCAACACCTACTCATAGTGACAGCTGTAGAAGACAACTCCCATCATTGTCATAAAACATCAGTTCATCACCCTGCTTTCGAACAGTGATGGCACCAACGATCTGGTGTGCCCGTCGCTGGCCGATCACGACCTCACGGATCGATTCGAGGTGGGCACCATCGAGCCTGAGCCCTAAGCCTTTCGAGATCAACCCATTGAGTTGGTGGCGCGCCAGGACCGGAGGGAGCTCCCCCAAGCGCCGTGGCACCTCGTCCAAGAGCACCTCCAAACCCGCCGCGTACTCCTGCGAACGTAGGGCCGTGCGCGCGAGTATAGGAATCACATCACGCTGGACGATAGCCGATGCCAATGGTAGAAGTTCGCCCCGCACGCGATTGCGAACAAAGCGCGGATCCATGTTACTGGGATCATCAAAGGACCATACGCCAGCCGCCTCACAGAGAAGATGCAGCTCGGCACGGCGTAGGCGAAGGATAGGGTGTCTGCGTCCTGGCTGCATGCCGCCAACTCCTATCAGACCTGCTCCTCGAAGCAGATTGGCGAGCACCGTCTCCGCTTGATCATCCATGGTGTGGGCGGTCGCGGCATCTCCGAGTTTCATGAGTCGCGCCTGCCGTGCTCGATCCTCGAGGTTGCCGCCAGCCTCGAGGACGACACGGTACTCAAGAACTCCAATGCCATAGGGTCCCAAGGCGTCCGCAATCTTAGCTCCCTCGACGCTTGACTCGGTACGGAGTCCATGGTCGACGTGAATCCCAATGACCTGTTGATAGTTTGCCCACGCGAGGAGTGCAAGACCCATCGAGTCACGCCCACCAGAAATCCCAACCCGTACCGGTTCCTGCCCCCATCGATCGAGATCTGAACGCGCGATCAGTTCCCGAAGCGAGACACCACGACGACTGAGTTCTCCCGCTATGGTCTCTCGCCGCGCACTCGACATGGGAGTCAATTTATCCTGGATCGCCGCCGCTGGGTAGCGCCTAGGCCCCTCGGACGGATGGTGTCCTTTTTGCCATGCGACGAAGCCAACGAGCTGGATCCGTCAGCTCATCAGCGGTTGGAAGGCCATCTGGCGTAGCAAAGACGCGCTGAGGTGCGCGCTCATCCGCCTCGGCGATCGATTGGAAAAACTGCAACCCCACGGAGTACTGGCGGCGCTTCGACGCGATCCCGGAGAACTGGGCTATGATTTTTCCTAGACCGGCGGCCTGCCTTCGTTCGTCGATCACCTTCTCAAACGCATCCCGATGAGGGATTACTTCCGTTGACACCTGGCGCATCACCCACTCGGCATGTCCTTCGGCGACCGTCATCATGGTGGTCGCCTCCTTCGCCACTGACCGAAGTCGTTCCGGCAAAAAGAGGGTAGCGACGTCAATCGGCTCGCCCGAGCCAAGACCGCGCAACCTCGCCAAAACCTCACCGACCAGATCGATCGGAGAGATCGTCGAGGCCCTGAACAGCTGGCCCATCAATTCGAGAAGGCGTTCGCGGAACCAAGGAACTCCATGGAACTGCGCCCGATGGGTGAGTTCGTGCACGAGGACCCACAACGCCACCTCTTCGGCATCTAACTGCGCGTGCGCGGCAAAGCGGTTGATGTTCTCGTCAACCATCCACACGGCAGGTGAGCCAACAGCGAAGGCTGGATCATACTGTCCGAGCACCTTAGAAGCGAAGCCCCCCAACAAAGCACCGAGTGCCACCGCGTTGAGTTCAGCCATGCCGATAGAGCTCAAACGCGATGGTGGAGTTAACCGCTCGATCAGTCCGGCATAGGAGTTGATGTTACGTTCTGCCCAACCCTCACGGTCAACTCCCTCAATAGCGAGCGTGCCAAGATCAAGTTCGAGACCTGTCAGCTCATGGACGACGCGACTCGCCGTGGCTGCGAGCCTCTGATAATCACGATCAGTGGGCCCGGCTGACTGTTGAATGAGGAGTTTTGCCGTCGTAATTGCAATACGACGGGCGACGACTTCAGCCACACCACACCTCCTAGCGTTAGCCTAGGCGATCTTTTTGCGCCCACGTGTTCGTGGGACAACAAGAGGTTCGTGGAGGTAACAGTACTTACCCTTGTTGTAGATTGAGAGCGCGGTCCCGCACCCAGGTTCCTTGCACACTCGACCCTTATCAAAAGTCCGAGCGGGCCGACCTGTTCCAGATGTGTCTGGAACATTCACGATTTGATCCCCTCCGTAAGGCATACAACCTATAACGGATCAAAGATTGGAACTATTCCGAACTTCCATTCGGAGCGAGGCGATCCTCCTCCTCGATCAGCAACGCGAGCTTATGCATAAGGCTCGGGGGCACCTGCTCCTTGGAGTGCGAGACGATCACTGCCCGCAGCTCAGCCTCGAACTCGAAGGCCTCCAGACAGGATCCACAGTGATCAAGGTGCTCACGCACCCGCTCGCGACGATCGTCAGTGAGCTCGCTATCGAGAAACTCATAGAGCTGCGCAATCACCTTCCGGCACTCTTCCGGCTCGTCATCACTATCGACTGTTCTCAAAGCATCCATATCCTCGATGATCCTTATGACCGGCTACCCTCTTCGAGATTACCACTTACCGCGGCTTTCCGAAGTTCCAACTCCAATAACGCTCTTTGCATCGCTCTTCTTCCCCGATGCAACCGACTCATCACCGTTCCCAGCGGTACCTCCATGATCTCAGCGATCTCCTTATAGGAGAACCCTTCAATATCGGAGAGCACAACGGCCAGTCGAAACTGATCAGGCAACGAGTCGATCGCCGCCTTCACGTCGGTGTCGGTAATCCGGTCAAGCACCTCTTCCTCTGCGCTGCGACCAGCCTGCACCGCCTCGAGACCGCCGAGACGACGGTAGAGATAGAGGTCTTCGACATCCTCAAGGTTGCTCTCATCCGGGCGACGCTTCTTGGCACGATAGATATTGATGTACGTGTTGGTAAGGATGCGATAGAGCCAGGCCTTCAAGTTCGTACCCTCTTGGAAGGATCCATAACCCCGATAGGCCTTCAGGAAGGTCTCCTGCACCAAGTCTTCGGCGTCGGCCGCGTTATGGGTCATTCGGAAGGCGGCCGAGTAGAGATTTTCAGCGTACTGCATCGCATCGGAGGAGAAGTTCTTTTTATCCGCCACTCATTGTCCAATCATTCGAAGAAATCTGCTGCGCCTGAGCGCAACGCCAGCACCGGTGACCCATCCTCGTTGGTCAGATCATTCAATGACCGGCCCCCTGACGTGGAGCCCGAGAGGGGATTCGAACCCCTGACCTGCTCATTACGAGTGAGCTGCTCTACCGACTGAGCTACCCGGGCCTAACCTTTGTCTGGGAGTAGCTTAGCTAACCGGAACGCATAATCAGCTCAGCCAAGACGACCTGGATGGGAAGATGCAGTTTCAACGACGTTGAGGCGCGGGCCGCACGGCGAAGCCAATCACCGCTGCCGGTGTGGGAGGCGACAAGGATTTCAAGGCCACATTGAATGATCTCCTCTGACGCCGAGACACTACCGAGATCCTCTGGTGTCAACCGATGGACCAGCTCCATGCACCACCGAGCGTCGTCTCGGATCAGACTAGGGAGTTCCTCATACGTAGACAGATATCGCTCAGCATCAGTGAGCCGCGCAAAGAGTTCCACCCTGTCGAGACGGCGCCGTGTCCATCTGATCAACAACTCACTGGGCTCGAGCTTGTACTCTCGAAAACGGTCCCATATCTCACTATCGCTTGGTGCTTCGAGTTCGACAGTGAGACAGCGCGACGCCACTGGGGCAAGCTCCGCACCGATCAATGCCGCTGAGAGCAACCATTTCGTGGCGGTAGGAGGCTCCTCAAGCGCCTTCAAGATCACCGGGAACGTCAAACGCAGCGTATCGATATCAGGGATAACAACCACGCGGTATCGTGCTTGTGTGGGAGCGAGGCTCGCAAATCGAACGATCCGCCGTAACTCCTCAACAGGAACCGACTTATGCTGCTCACCTTGCGCCCAGAGGACGTCGGGATGTTCTCCGTCCGCGACCGCACGACACGACGAGCATTGGCCACATCCCCCACAGCTGCCAACCAGCGCCTGAGCAATGGCACCCAACAGCTCATCAGCGCCACTACCTCGGGGTCCCTTCAAGAGATAACTTGAGGAGTCAGCCGCCAGAGCCTGGATGATGCGGTCGATCGTCATGGGCCGATACGCACGAAAGGCAGCAAGCGTCCTCACCCAATACCCTCCCGTGCAAGCACCCCGACAAGACGCTCGGTGACCGACTCGGGCGGACCATCACCGCTGAGGAGCACCCACCCAAAGCGACGAGCAAGGCTCTGATAGCGCGCACGGCGCTCGTGCCAGCCGGCAAGTCCAGAGAGCTCAAAACGGTCGAGGGAGTCGAGTGCCTCCAGTGGCGCGGCGCAGTCGAGAATGATCGTGATCTCCGGTCTTCGGAAGACCGGCAGACTCGCAAGCTGGAGGACGACCTCCTCACCCAGCACAGCGCCTTGGTAGACAAGCGTCGAGGGGGTATAACGGTCAAGGATGACGAGTTCACCGCGGCGTAGGGCGGGTTCGATCACTTCGTTGAGATGGCGCGCGCGCCCCGCAAGAAAGAGAAAGAGCTCGGTCCACCCATCAACTGACTCCCCGAGGAGCATGGTTCGGATCGTCTCCCCCAACGCATCCCCTCCCGGTTCACGCGAGACACAAACCGACCGCTTGCGCTGTCGGAACCATTGAGCAAGCCGCTCAACCTGGGTTGACTTGCCGACGTGATCGGGTCCCTCCAACACCACCAGGACACCACTTTGACGATCATCCACGATCGTTATTGAGCTTAGCCTTGCGTTCATTGAGCAGATCGAGCGCCTGTTCGAGCGTTACCTCAGTCGGCTCCATTCCTCGCGGAAGCGAAGCATTGACCTTCCCATCGGTGACGTAGGGGCCAAAGCGGCCAGAGCGTAGCACCACCTTTGCCTCTCCCTCGGGGTCGACACCAAGCTCAACTGAACTGGCACGACGAGCGCCACGTCGCTTCGGTTCCTTGAACTTGGCCAGTGCCTCGTCAAGATCAATGGTGAAGATCTCCTCCGGTTTATCCAGCGAGCGCGTCTCGCGCCCACGCGTCAGATACGGACCAAACCGGCCGTTTTGGGCAAAGATCTCCTGGCCTGCCTCTGGATCGATGCCAACCATTCGAGGAAGCGATAGCAGTGAACGTGCCTCATCAAGGGTGACCGACTCCACGGTCATCGACGGGAACAAGGACGCACGTTTTAGCTCCTTACTATCGCCTTCGCCAAGTTGGACATAGCCTCCATAGCGCCCAAGCCGGGCGAAGACTGGAGTTCCATCGACCTCGCCGAGCGGGCGCTCCTTGACCTGCGAGGAGGACAACAGCGCCAGGGCGCTCTCCATGGTCAGCTCATCGGGCGTCACCGTATCGGGCAGACTCGCCGTCTGATCATCAAGCTGCACGTAGGGGCCATAGCGCCCAACTCGCACCACAACCTCACGTCCATCGTCAGTGAGGCCGATCGGGATCGTATTGACCATGCGCGCATCGATCTCGCCGAGGCGGACCAACACCTCCTCCTTCAACCCATCGTTGTCATCGCCAAAATAGAAGTGACGAAGGTAAGGAATGGCTTCGCGCTCCCCAGAGGCGATGGCATCCAACTCGTCCTCGAGCTGAGCAGTGAAATCATAGTTGACGAGGTCGGCGAAGTAACGCTCCATGAGTTGGACAACTGCAAAGGCGACGAAGCTAGGAACGAGTGCCTGACCCTTCTTCCAGGCGTAGCCACGATCAAGCAGCGTTGAGATGATACTGGCATAGGTTGATGGACGACCGATGCCACGCTCCTCCAGCGCCTTGACAAGGGTGGCCTCAGTGTAGCGGGCAGGCGGATTGGTCACATGATCGACGACCTCAATACCGTGCTCAATGAGCCGCTGCCCACTGATGACCTCCGGCAACTCTTGGGCATCCTCATTCTCTTCAGCGTGCTCTTGATAGATGCGGAAGAAGCCAGGTGCGTTAATGACTCGGCCAGACGAAGCAAAGGTAATAGGAGCCCCCAACGCAAGGGGCTGAACGGCGAGGTTGACGTTGGCTGTCACTGGGGCATCGATCGTCACCGAGACGACCACCCCGATCGCATCGTTCATCTGCGAAGCGAGCGTTCTTCTCCAGATAAGTTCATAGAGTCGCAACTCATCACCGCTGAGCTGCCCATCGAGATCCTCAGGGGCGCGCCACTCATCCCCTGCTGGTCGAATCGCCTCATGGGCTTCCTGGGCATTTTTAATCTTCGATCGATACACTCGAGGCTTGGCCGGGAGTTCACCCGCCCCGAATCGAACACCGATCACCCGACGCGCCTCGGCAAGTGCGTCTGCTGACAAGATAACTGAATCGGTTCTCATATAGGTGATAAAACCACGCTCATAGAGACGCTGGGCGACACTCATCGTCCTCGACGAGGAGAACCGCAGACGTCGACCTGCCTCTTGCTGCAAGGTCGAGGTCATGAAAGGGGCGCTGGGCGATCGACGATACGGCTTCTCCTCCACCCGTGTCACCTTGAACGCAGCCCCATCGAGGCCGGCCGCCAAGAGGGTGGCATCACCATGGCTGAGTGCAGCGACTCCCTGCTCCAACGCCGTGGGACTGAGGCCACCGGTGGGAAGAAAATCCCGGCCCTGGGCTACCCGCCGACCGTCGACATGGGTCAAGCGGGCCCGAAACTCGCGTGCCTCGTCAGCACCAGCCAGTGTCGCTTCAAGATCGGCATAGCTTGAGGAGCGGAACTGCATCCGCTCGCGTTCTCGCTCGACCAACAGACGAGCCGCAGGCGATTGTACGCGTCCCGCTGAAAGCTTTGGCATCACCTTTTTCCAGAGCACCGGAGAGACCTCGTACCCGTAGAGTCGATCGAGGATACGCCGCGCCTCTTGTGCATTGACGAGATGCTGATCGAGCGCCCGCGGCGACGCGAGGGCCTCGGCGATCGCGTGGTCGGTGATCTCGTGAAAAACCATCCGGTGGATCGGGACCGATGGTTTGAGCACCTCAAGAAGATGCCAAGCGATCGACTCCCCCTCACGGTCCTCGTCGGTAGCGAGATAGAGCTCATTCGCATCCTTCAAGAGCGCTTTGAGTTTCTTCACCTGTTCCTTTTTTTCGGCGGGGATGATGTAGAGGGGAGTGAAGTTCTCCTCCACGTTGACACCGAGTCGCGACCAAGGTTGCGCCTTCGCAGCGGCTGGGATGTCCTTGGCCGAGCGGGGAAGGTCGCGGATGTGTCCTACTGAGGATTCCACGACATAGCCATCGCCAAGGAACCGGGCGATGGTGCGCGCCTTGGTCGGAGATTCAACAATGACTAAGGGTTTTGGCATACATCACGCTCTCTCTACTGCAGCTGTTCACGCTATTTCGTAGTCAACGGTAAGAATTCGTACAAGGGATTGATCATAGCGAGATGACCCTCCACCTCTACCACAGTTCCCTCGGCGCTCACATTCATACCTGAGTTGAGGCCCGGTATAGCACTTCGACCAGGGAATACCAACATCAATCCACCACTGGCGTCCTCAAGTCGGGCCGCCGTCGATGGAGTGCCATGGTAGGAACTCATGCGGATGGAGGATACACGACCGATCACACGGGTTCGTTCTCGTAGTTTGAGTCCAGCGATTTGGGTCACACCTTCAGCAACCTCGTCCTGGGTGACCGAAGGATCTAAGGACGGTTCATCGGTACGAAGTGCCGTCCTGCCCGGCGTACCTGTCGGTGTTGACGCTGGCTGGCGAGCTGGCTTTACACGATGGGGTATCAGGATCGGTGTCGCATGAGGAAGCTGCGCGATCACCTCAGCGAGCGATGCTGAGGTTTGATCATGGAGCAGCGAACCAGAGAACCGTGGGTAGATTCGATGCGGGATGAGTACCGACACCTGCGAATCTCCATCGCTCAACGCATCGAGTACCACCTGGCCCGCCGCTCTGCGCAACCTGCGATCCTGACAGTCCAGCAACTCGAGTGGGGTTCGCCCAAGCCCTCCCGACTCCCAGCTGGCGGCCAATGCCTGAGCATGTTTTTCGTCGGTCACAAAGTGAAGCGCCGTCACCGAGTCCGCTGCGAGGATCCTTGCATAGTTGAGCGCCGTCACCGTCGCCACATCGACCTGGTCAACGAGGATCAACACCTTGTGTTTGCGCGGCAACACCTCATGTTCGATCGCCGCGAGTCCAGCGGTTAGGGCTGCTTGCTCGGTGTCATGGGAATGCTTGAATCGCGTGAAGATCAGAACCAGCACCGGCACGATAATGACGATGGTCCAGGCACCAGCGGTGAACTTGGTCACGATGAAGGTGATGTCGACTGCCCCTGAAAGGACGGCCGCTGCTCCGTTGATCGCCGCGCGACGCCTCCAACTCTTCTCGCGCGTCATAAAGTGGTGTTTGACCATACCAGCCCCGGCGATCGTGAAGCCAGTGAAGACACCGATCGCATAGAGCGAGATCAACGTATAGACGTTGGAGTTGGTGGCAACCAGCAAGATGACGGAGACCACCGCGAGAGCGACAATCGCTGTCGAGTACACCAATCGATGCCCTCGAACGGTAAAGCTCTTGGGCAGAAATCCATCGGAGGCGGCGAACGAGGCCAGAAAAGGCAGGCCAGCGAAACTCGTATTGGCGGCCAACGTCAAGATACCCATCGTGAAGATATCGAGAGCGACGTACAGAATGCGACCGATCAACGAGGTGCCAAAGACCGCCTTGGCGATCTGGGAGAGCACCGTCGGGTCACCAGAGAGGTACGGCGTCGCATGGGTGACCGCCGCGAGTCCTGAGACACCGAGAAGAAGCGTGCCAAGGATCACGCTCATCACCACAAGCGTGATGCGGGCGTTACGAGGTTGTGGGTCTCGGAAGATGGAGACGCCGTTAGAGATCGCCTCGGTTCCCGTGAGTGCCGTGCCACCGCTGGCAAAAGCCTTCAAGAAGATGAAGACAGATGCTCCAAGTAAGAGGCCAGCACCGGCGGTGCCGGCTGGATAGACCCCCGCCCCAAAGTGGGTATAGACCGGAAGATGGCCAAAAATTCCACGAAAAATGCCGACACCGATCATCAAGAACATCGAACCGATAAAGAGATAAGTTGGTACCGCAAACGTCTTGCCAGCCTCCCGGATACCGCGCAGGTTACCGTAGGCGATCCCGATTACGAAGATCACGGTGATCACGGTCACATACGGCGTCAGTGACGGGACTGCAGAGGCAAGCGCATCTGCACCGGCTGAGATCGACACCGCCACGGTCAGGGTGTAATCCACAAAGAGCGAGGCGGCCGCCACCCTTGCGAGACCGGTACCAAAGGTGTCACGTGCCACCACGTACGCCCCCCCTGCCTTGGGGTAGGCCTTGATCACCTCAAGATAGGAGGCGGTCACAAAGATGAGAACCACCAGAACCAAAAAAGAAACCGGCACCACCAGTGCGAAGGCGGCGAGTCCCACCGCTGGAACCAGCACACCGAGCATCGCTTCGGTAGCATACGCCGACGATGACATCACATCGGAGGAGAGGATTGCAAGGGCGGTTGGCTTGCCAATCCGCTGTTCATCGAGGTCCTCGGTCACCAAAGGTGGGCCAAGTAGCCGATTCTTAATCCGGTAGCTTAGCTTCTCAGGTACATTGAACGACTCAAGTCGAGGCAGCACACGCGGAGGACGGACCTCAAAACCTCGTTGGAATCGACCATGCGCCGAACCGGAATCTTCATCGGGCATCGTAACTCTCCTCAACGCTCGCTTATGGACGACGATAGTACAGCCTATGCTGAACTTAACCGGTGGGACAAGGCTAAGTTAATCTGGTCTTTTTCGGCGTAATGGAGGTAAGGTGACATCCGACCGTATTCTGGTCGTTGGCTGTGGGCGAGTGGGCGCAGAACTCGCTACCCAACTGGCGACACAAGGGCATCAAGTGACGATCCTCGATCGCACGGCGCGCTCCTTCCGAAGGCTGGCCGACCATCCAAATATCACCAAGCTCGAAGGTATGGGCTTTGACCCCGAGATTCTTAAGGAGGCCCATATCGAGGATGCCTATGGACTTGCCGCAGTGACATCTGGCGACAACACCAACATCCTGAGTGCTCGTATCGCACGCGAAGTCTTCGGTGTCCCTAACGTAGTCGCCAGGATTTACGACCCTCGTCGAGCCGTTGTCTACCAACGCCTCGGTATCGCTACCGTCGCCACCGTGACGTGGACAACCGGCCAGGCGATCCGGCGCCTCTTTCCTGAGAACACCCCGGTTGACTGGACCGACCAAAGTGGTACCGTCTCTCTCATGGAGGTTTCCTTGCCGTCCTCACTTGCTGGGGTTCCACTCGCCAGCCTCAATGTCGGCAATTCAGTGAAGTTTGCCGCCCTGCTACGGGGTTCTGCAACGAAGCTCGTCGAACGCGAGCTCATCGCCCAGGAGGGCGACCGGGCTCTTGTGCTGGTCACCGCTGAGGGTGCTACCCAGCTCAAAGAGATCCTCACGGGAGGGAGAGCATGAACGTCACCATCGTCGGTGCGGGCAAAGTAGGGACATTCTTGGCCAAGGATCTCCACGAGGCGGGCCATAACGTGCTGGTCATCGAGCGTGACGAGGCGCTGGTCGCCCATCTGTCCCATGAGATTGCCTGCCGTTGGCTCGTTGGTGACGGATGTGAGTTGTCGACACTGGCCACCTGTGGACTCTCAGAGTGTGATGTCCTCGTCGCTTCAACCGGTGATGACGAAGACAATCTCGTCACCTCACTCCTCGCCAAGCAAGAGTACGCAATTCCACGGGTCATTGCTCGGGTGAACCACCCAAAGAACCACTGGCTCTTCACGCCTGCTTGGGGGGTTGACGTCGCCGTCTCGACTCCCCACCTCATCTCGTCGCTCGTCGAAGAGGCGGTCTCAGTGGGATCCATCGTCCGCCTCTTGCAGTTCTCGCGCTCGGGTGCTCGACTAGTAGAGGTCACACTTGCCCCAGGGTCGCCAGCAATCGACCGCACCATTGAGGAACTCGCCCTCCCCCGCTCGGCCTCTGTCGTAGCCGTCGTGCGAGACGGCGACTTAGCGGTTCCTCGGGGCGACACGCTCCTGCGTGAAGCGGATGAAGTGATCTGTTTGACGACTGACGAGACCGACGATGCCATCCGTATCGCCCTCATCGCTCAACCGCTCGTCACCAATCCAGAATAAGAGGCACCAACGATGGAAGGCGTGTTCTTTGACCTGGACAAAACGGTTATTGCACGTGCATCAATGCTGGCGCTCGGTACGAGATTCTTCCAGGAGGGCCTCATCACCCGCAGAACGGTCGCGCGGAGCCTCTATGCCCAGACGGTCTACAAATACTTAGGTGCCAACGAACGCAGGCTCAAGCGACTCGAAAACGCAGTGCTCTCCCTGACTCAGGGTTGGGAGCAATCGATGGTGCTTCGGGTCGTCACCGAGGCCCTTGGCGAGATTATCACACCCTTGATCTATCGGGAGGCGATGGACCTCATTGACCTGCACCATCTCGCAGGGCGTAAGGTCTTTCTCGTCTCCGCCTCCCCGGAGGAGGTGGTCGGACCGATGGCCTCCTTCCTTGGCGTCGACGGCTTCATCGGATCACGCTCACGGGTCGACGAGGCTGGCAAGTACACCGGTGAACTGGTGTTCTACGCCTATGGACCCTACAAAGTTGAGGCAATCGCAACTTTGGCGGCAGACCAAGACATTGACCTCGCACGTTCGTGGGCGTACTCTGACTCTTACACCGACCTTCCCATGCTTGAGATGGTTGGGCATCCGGTCGCGGTGAACCCAGATCGTGTACTCACCAAAGTAGCCAAGGAGCGTGACTGGGAGATCTTGGAGTTCAAGGAGACAACCAAGGTCTCTCGACCCTACCTCATTCGGACCCTCCGAAACGCCGCTCTCGTAGCGGTCGTCTTGCTTGGTGGTTCAGCCCCATTCCTTGGGCGCTCCCTCGTGCGGCGCCACCGTACACATCAATTGTCCTAAGAACCAATCGTCTTAAGAATATCTCCGCGAGACACCAACCGCTCTTTGGCGTGTGTCGAACCATGGAACTCGTGGCGCACGTACGCCCCCGCCCCTATAGGGCTAGAGGCGATCAGTCCATCCTCAACACGCAGCTGGGACGCCTCTGGCGAACCTTCGATGCCAGCGAACAACCCTGCTGAACCAACCCTACTGTGGTGGCCTGCTCAAGAACGGCTTGCCCAGCTCGGTGGCGCACTCTCTGGCGACAAACCGCCGCTGCTAGTTTCACCAGCAATGTGGAGGAGTCAACGAACGCAGTTACCGACCGACAGGAAACACCAGCTGTCGATTGTTGGCCAACGACACAATGACCGCGGGCCAGCGCTCCAACACATCGCAGAACCACACCGGCCTACCGAAGCCAGCCTACCAACATGGCTCGCAGGCCAATATTAGGCGAGCGTCTCTCGCACCTTCTTGGCAGCAACAGCCACGAGAGCACCGACGATAGCGAGAAAAATGAGTTTCTTCATCCCTTCACTATAAAGCTTGCACCTAGCAAATACGATCAGCTCACCCTGTCAAGAGGTCACGCGCCCCAATATCTGCAGAGGGATGACGCAACTTCGACATGGCTCGAGACTCAATCTGGCGAATCCGCTCACGTGTAAGGTGGAAATACTCTCCTACCTCCTCAAGCGTACGGGGCTCTCCCCGATCGAGCCCATAGCGCAACTTCAGAATATCGCGCTCCCGCTGGTCGAGCGGAGAGAGCAGGCGGGCAATCTCAGAGGGTAACATCGCTTCCGCCACCGCCTCGAAGGGTGAGGAGGCAGAACGATCTTCCACAACGTCACCAAGCTCGGCATCGCCATCGTCCCGAAGTGGCTCCGACAATGATACCGGATCGCCACGAAACTTCAGCGACTCGATGAGCTTATCATAGGGGAGATCGACCTCTTTGGCGAGTTCATTTACGGTGGGGCTTCGACCAAGCTTGAGTTCGAGTCGCATTTGGGCACGCTGGACGCGAGCGAGCGAATCCCCCGCGTGAACCGGCAATCGAATGGTTCGGCCCGTATTAGCGATACCCCGATTGATCGCCTGACGGATCCACCAAGTGGCATACGTGGAAAACTTAAAACCTTTACGCCAGTCAAACTTCTCGACTGCATGGATCAAACCCATATTACCCTCTTGGATTAGATCCAGGAGCGGCAATCCCGAGGCCTGATAGCGCTTGGCGATCGATACAACCAATCGCAGGTTGCCCTGAATGAACGCCTGCTTAGCGGACTCACCTCGCCGAACGATGATCAGCAGCTCACGACGACGCTCAGTCGTCAGACCCTCGCTGTTGAGCTCCTCACGAGCCTCATTCGCATCCTCCATCTCACGACCAAGACGACTTTCATCATCCTTTGAGAGAAGCGAATGGGTACCGATATCGCCAAGGTACAGCCGAATGAGATCCTCTTCGTCGCGCTCCTGTCGTTCCCTGCTCACAGCCGGTACGTCTCCCTCTGCCCGCTCGATATCAGGGCTTCACGCGTGCTTCGAACGACCAAACCTGGATTCGATTCCACTTTAAAAACTCTACCGAATAGCGCCATAATCCAAGCCATTACGGCAAAACTGCCTATAAATTTGCTAGCGTTCTCCACCAACTGAGATCTCCGTGCAACTGCCGAGCAATAAAGGCAAGGTTCCGATTGCCCCAGCCACTGTCACCAGCCAAGAGAGCGAGGACCTCATGGAGTGCCGCAACCTCCGTGTCAGGCGACGAAGAGAGATAGGATTCGAGCGGCTGAACCGCTGGCGTGAGGTTACGGAGGAGTTCAGGGGTTGGATGAGGAGCAACGGCGATAAGGTCTCCAACAGCAACACCGAGCCAACGGGAGAACTCGATGTGAACGAGACGGCGCTGTGGGGCAGTCGCCACGATTAGCTGTGCCAACGTCATACAACGCTGTGCAACTCTGTCGATCACGACCCGGACCTCGTCAAGCGCGAGTGGCTGTTCAAAACCGCCAACCCAATCGGGTACTCGTTGGCGTTCCATGGCTCACTCGTATCCGGAGCTAATCGGCATGCGTCGATCCTTCCCGAATGCCTTTGAAGAGAGGCGGACTCCGACCGGACTCTGTCTTCGCTTGTATTCGTTCCGACGAATGAGAGCATCGACCCGCGCCACCATCTCGGAGTCGAAGCCTCGCACAACCAATTGCGCTACCGATTGGTCCCGATCAATGAGCGAGACCAGCACCTCATCGAGCACGGAGTAGTCGGGAAGTGTATCGGTATCGAGTTGATCCGGACGCAGCTCAGCACTTGGGGGCTTGGTGAGAATCTCAGTGGGGATAACAATCCGCTGCCGGTTCAGATGCGCCGCGATCGCGTACACCTGGGTCTTGTAGAGGTCCTTGATCACCGCGAACCCACCAGCCGTGTCGCCATAGAGGGTCGAATACCCCACTGCCAGCTCAGATTTATTACCAGTCGTGAGGACTAATCGGCCGCTCGAATTAGAGAGCGCCATCATCAGCATCCCACGAATGCGACTCTGCAGGTTTTCATCGACAAGACCCTCCACAGGTATCTCGCGCGCCAGGATCTCTGACAGGGTGCGATGGGCTGCCTCAATTGGCAGGGTCACGAGTTCGCAGCCGAGGTTCTTGGCAAGCGCAGTCGCATCGGTCAGGGAGCCTGGTGAGGAGTAACGAGATGGCAAGGCAACCAGCTGCACGACTGAGGGGCCGAGTGCCTCTACCGCAAGAGCGGCGACAAGCGCCGAGTCGATGCCCCCCGAAACCGCAACAAGAACACCAGGGGAATGATTCTTCCTCACATAGTCACGCGTCCCAAGCACCATGGCCCGCGTCACCTCCTCCGGGTCGAAACCCTCGATGGGCACCTCCATGGGCCTGGACAGGCCAATCGATCTCACTGGACCCGCATGGGCAGGTCGAGTCGTGATTGTTCTCCGTCCAGCCGGCTTGACATCGGTCCTCAAGCCACCTCGGGGATCGAGAAGACGCTTGCGGTAACGGGCCTCCTCCCCCAAAAAATCAACGACCAAGAGGTCCTCAGCGAAGCGAGCCGCTCTCGTCTGGACACTGCCAAGCGCATCGACAAAGAAGGAACCGCCATCAAAGACCAGCTCATCTTGACCACCGACCAGGTTGCAGTAGAGAATCGCCACCGATGCATCGGAAGCTCGGACCTCCATGAGTCGTTCTCGAGCTGCTTGTCGACCCATCTCGTACGGAGAGGCGTTGGCCACGAGCACCACCTCAGCACCCATCGCCGAGGCCTGCGCGATCGCACCCTGTGGAGACCATGCATCCTCGCAGATAGCAAGACCAACCGGGACGCCGTTGACCTCGAGGAGCTGTGGCTGGGGCTCACCGGGCCGGAAATACCGACATTCATCAAAGACGGTATAGTTAGGCAGGATCTGCTTATCATAGGTCATCTGCACCCGGTGATCGAAAAGTACCGCGACGGAGTTATGCAAGTCATCCCCGCGTCGAACACAACCGATCACCACCACGATGTCGTCACCAACGTACTGGGCGACCTTGGTCAGTGCGGCGTCGTTCGCATCGACAAACTGCGGTTGGAGGAGAAGATCCTCCGGCGGGTAGCCAGTGAGCGTCAGTTCTGGGAAGAGCAGCACATCGACCCCATGCGATCGCGCCTCCTCGATGGCGGAATAACAGCGATCGACGTTCTGTTCGATAGCACCGACGGCAACATTAACCTGTGCGCAGGCAAGTTTGAGAGGACTCACATAGTCATGGTAGCCACCGACCTCGGTACCCAGAACCCTGCGATCGAAGTCAAGGATCTTGTGAAGACTTACCCTGGGGCGATCGCCGCAGTTCGTGGCGTCAGTTTCTCCATCCCTCGCGGCAGCATCTATGGGCTTCTCGGTCCCAACGGTGCAGGGAAAACAACCACCTTTGGCATGATCACTACTCGGGTTATTCCGACCTCCGGGGCGGTGATGATCAACGGCATCGACGTGGTCGCCAAACCAGCCCAGGCCAAGGGCTATCTCGGCGTCGTTCCCCAGTCCAATACCCTTGATCGATCGCTGAGCGTCCGCGAAAACCTCACCTTCCACGGCAGATACTTCGGAATGACTGCCAAAGATGCCCGTGTCAAGGCCGATCAGCTGCTGGTCCAGTTCCGCCTCCAAGAACGTGCGGCTGCACCAGTCGGGGCGCTCTCGGGAGGAATGGCACAACGGCTCATGGTCGCACGGGCCGTCATGCACAACCCAACCATTTTGGTACTCGATGAACCCACCACCGGGCTCGACCCGCAGAGCAGGCTGGCGCTTTGGGAGATTCTGCGCGAGCTCAACGCCGCCGGGCAGACCATCCTCCTCTCCACCCACTACATGGATGAGGCCGACGAGCTGTGCGAGAAGATCGCCATTATGGATCATGGCCAGGTGCTTGCCCTGGACACCCCCGCTGCTCTCAAGCGGTCCTATGCAAAGCAAGCACAAATCTCACTCGATCTCCAGGGGGCCGACCCGGAGGTGGCGACGATGTTGGCACAAGCGCTGCCAAACACCACCGTTGGTTTTGCCGGCACACAGCTCACCATCTCCACCGATGACCCAACCGATCTGCTGCCAATGCTGGTCAAGGAGCTCGTTGCCATGGAGATCACCTACCGCAATCTTTCAGTCCGACAGGGATCGCTCGAGAGCGTGTTTCTCGCGCTTACAGGAAGGGACCTACGAGAATAATGAGTCTGACCACAGCGACACGTTCGCACTACGCCCAGACCATCTGGTCACTCGTCGTCCGAGACATCCGGGTGTTGATCTCCCGTTGGGTCATGTTCTTGGTACGAGTGATCTCACAACCCATCCTCATCGTCTTCGTACTGGCCTACGTGTTCCCAAAGATCGGACAGGGGATCGGGGGAAACGCAGCCGCTGAGGCAAAGTTCTCCACACTCCTCGTTGCCGGCGTCGTGGGGATCTCCATCATCACCCAAGGCATTCAAGCCGTTGCTCTCCCACTCGTCCAGGAGTTTTCTTTCACGCGTGAGATCGAGGACCGGGTGTTAGCGCCAGTTCCCATCTGGGGCGTTGCGACTGCCAAGATCATCTCCGGTGCCCTTCAGGCCCTCATTGCAGCGCTCGTCGTCTTTATCGTCTCGATCTTCATACCGGCCACCACGGTGCATCTTTCCGTCAATTGGCCACTTGTGCTCACCATCATCCCCATCGCCGCAGTGCTCTCGGGGGCGCTTGGGCTCGCCATCGGTACGATCGTTCCTCCTACACAGGTCGCTTTTATATTCGCAATCATTCTGTTGCCAATGACTTTTCTCGGTGCCGTCTACTACCCCTGGACCAGCCTTGGTACCATTCCTTGGCTCAAATGGGCGGTCCTGATCAATCCGTTGATCTACATCAACGAAGGCCTGCGCGCAGCGCTCACCACCGGCATCCCCCATATGAATCTCTATGGCGTCTATGCGGGGTTGATCGGCTTCTTCCTCCTCCTGCTCTTCATCGGCATCAGAGGTTTCAAGAACCGGGTGATCAGTTAAGACAGCTTGCTGCAAGATACTTGAACACAGCAACTATTCAGCTCGCTATCAGTATCTTGCTGCATAATTTCTCTAGGCTGAACCGCGACGAGCCTAAGGAGAAGACAAGCAATGATAGAAGCGCATGGTCTCACCAAGACCTACGAAGGGACCTTGGCGGTCGATCACCTCGACTTCCAAGTGGTCGAGGGACGGGTCACCGGCTTTCTCGGGCCGAACGGAGCGGGTAAATCGACGACGATGCGGATGATCATGGGTCTTGACCACCCAAGCGAAGGCTCTGTACTCATCAACGGTCAACACTTCTCCGAACTGAAAAATCCGCTACGGACCATCGGAGCCCTGCTCGAAGCCAAAGCCTATCATCCGGGTCGCACCGCTCGCAACCATCTCTTGGCACTCGCCGCCACGAACCATATCTCCAAACAGCGCGTTGACGAGGTGCTCGACCTCGTAGGGCTCACCTCAGTCGCAGATCGGCGAGCGGGCACCTTCTCGCTCGGCATGGGCCAACGACTCGGCATCGCCGCAGCCCTGCTCGGTGATGCCCCGCTCCTCCTCTTCGATGAGCCAGTCAACGGACTCGATCCTGAGGGGATTCTTTGGATTCGCCATCTCCTGCGCGGTTTGGCAGCAGAGGGCCGTGGCATCTTCGTCTCCAGCCACCTCATGAGCGAGATGGCGCTCACGGCTGATCATGTAGTGGTCATCGGTCGGGGCAAGCTTGTCGCCGACACCGACATGGCCAACTTCATTGACGCCAACTCAGGCAAGACGACGCTGGTACGAACGCCACGTCGAGACGAACTCCAAGCCCTGCTCGCCCAACGGGGCGCGACCATGACCAACGTGGACCCAGACGGCCTACAAGTAACCGGCCTTGAGACCGCAGCTATCGGCGAGGTCGCCTTTTCAGCAGGCATCGTACTCCATGAACTCGCGAGCGTCTCCGCTAGCCTTGAGGACGCCTTCATGAGCCTCATGCAAGATGACGTCGAGTTCCAATCCCATACCACAGTCCAGCTAGAAGGGGAACGCGCATGAGTGTGACCACCACAACCCAACATCGCCAGAGCTTTGGCGATCTACTCGCTTCGGAATGGGTGAAGATCCGCTCGGTGCGCTCCACCATTCTCACCCTCCTTATCACCGCGATCCTCACCATTGGTATCTCATCGCTTGGGGCTTGGGCGATCGCGGCGAACTGGAATCACGTCGGTCCAGCACACCGCTTGGCCTTCGACCCCACCTCGCGAAGCCTCTCGGGTGTTCTCCTCGGCCAGCTCGCCCTTGGCGTGCTCGGGATTTTGGTCTTCACCGCTGAAGTCGCGACTGGCACTATCAGTGCGACCTTCACAGCGGCCGCCTCTCGGTCTAAGGTCCTCCTGGCGAAAATCGTCATGTTCGCCATCGTGGCCGTCATCGTTGGCGAGATCGTGAGCTTTGCCAGCTTCTTTGCAGGCCAAGCTCTGCTCTCGGGCACGACACCGACCGCATCGCTCGGTGGCACGAATGTTTTGCGTGCGGTCGCGGGTACCGGCCTGTACATGGCGCTTCTCGCGCTCTTTGCATTAGGTCTTGGCGTCATCGTTCGCCATACCGCTGGCGCGATCACCACCTTTGTCGCGTTAGTCTTGGTGCTTCCACTGTTGGTGACAGCGCTGCCAACCTCACTCGCAAACGATATCAACAAGTTCCTGCCCTTCACGATCGGACAGACAATGATGAGCGTGCACTCCCAGCCAGACACCTTCAGTGCATGGCTCGGTCTTGGCCTCCTCGCCATCTACACCATTCTTGTCCTACTGATCGCCAACTGGAGGCTGACCAGCCGAGACGCCTAGCGGCAGCCAACATCGCCAAAGAACAACAGAGCACCAAGACCCGTGAAGAGGGTCCTTCACCTCTCTCTGGTTCTGATCAACATCGGTCAATATTGACCCCAGCGCGGCACTGGAGATCGCTGTCGATCAGAGCGGCAGAAGCCCCCCACTAGGAGCTGTCCCTGGTAAGACTGAGGCAGCGAGCGGTGGGCGAATCTTTAACGGCGTCCCCCAGCCCGGGAACGTGACCGTCCACTGGGTGTGATAGGTGAGTCGGTCATGCGTGAGGACGGCCGTCACCGCAAGACTGCGGACGAAACCGGCACCCACATAGATCGAGTAATGTAGCTGGCGGACGCCCACAAACGCCTGTTGCAACGTGCCGCGTCCATGTTCCAGGGCGTCGACGATCTGGTCCTTCGTGAGGTTCCCACGATAACCAAGGCAGGTAATTCCGGCGATGACTTGCGAAGCGCTCGGGTGCAGGCGCCCGGTCAGGCGCATCATCTCTACCACCGCGAGGATCTGGCCGATCTCCTGTTGGCCGAAACCCACGCTGTACCAATGCCCACTGATCAGGCTCCAGGATTGACCCGCGACGACTCGCGAAGCGCCATAGGCTGACTCGACCCCACCGTTCGCTGCAATGATCGCTACCTCACCATCTCGATCACTCGGATCCCAGGCACCATACACTGTCGGCTGATGCATCACACCAGGCGCCTGCTCACGCACGGCGATCTCAAAGCGCATTGGCGTTGAGGAGAACGCTGTCATCGCCGCAGCGAGTGGAGCCGGGAGCCGAGGGGTGCTCGGATGACGACCGTGATCGACCTTGGCCGCTACCGATGCTTTCGAGGCTGACGATGGCGCCTCATGGCTGCTGGTTCCACACGACGCCAGGAGGAGCGCGCCAAGGCCGATGACACCGGATTGCAGTCCCCACCGCGTGTGATACCAAGCCGCCATCGTGTCAAAATCACCTCGTTCCACGTGTATCGCCTACGGCCGCCGAATAGCTACGGCCATAGCTAGTAGTGTAACCGGAGGAGGTGATCATGATGGTGGTGCTCGCAGCAGGAGGTGCAATCTATCGTCCCACTGAGGCAGGTGGTTACGAAGTTCTCTTGGTTCACCGACCTCGTTATGATGACTGGTCGTGGCCCAAAGGGAAGTGCGAACCAGAAGAAAGCCTTCCCGAATGCGCCGTTCGAGAGGTCGAGGAGGAGACGGCGATCCGTACCACCGTTGGCCCCATGCTCTGCGTCATCTCCTACCCAGACCAGCTCCAGAGGACCAAGCGGGTCACCTACTACGCACTCGACATCGTGACGATCGGCGACCACGAACCCGACCACGAGATCGACCAACTTGCATGGATTGACATCGAGGAGGTCGATCAGCGGCTGAGCGCCGCCAGCGACACCCAAGTCACCGAAGCGCTTCGAGCCCTCCTCGGTGCTCGTACAGAGGGACCGCACCAGCAGCCTCATCGCTAGCAGTGGTTCCCCCATGTTGCTTGTTCGAGGCAACGGAGCACCCCACCCCATACCGCTAGCTGGGTCGCGTTGCTCACCAACCTGGATCAGGGCAGCGCAGCAACCAATGCATACCTCCTGCGATCGGGCCTGTCAGTTGCCACCCATGTCTCTCTGCGGCCAGGCATAGGCGCAGCAGGCAGGGGCGCAGCAGGCAGAGTGTGAACGCGGCATTAACTGTCGAGGGAACACTGGTCTGACAACGCGTGAATCGCCATAGAGTGACGATGTGGATCCAAGTAAAATGCATGAGGACAAACGCCGGTTCGTGCTCCATGTCGTCGAAGAACGTCGAATCAAATTTATTCAACTCTGGTTCACCGACGTCCTCGGTATTCCAAAGTCCTTCCAGATCACGCCGGCCGAGCTCGCCAACGCTCTTGACGAGGGAATGATCATCGACGGTTCTGCGATCGATGGCTTCTCACGCATTCAAGAGAGCGACGTCATCGCCAGGCCTGACCCTGATAGTTTCACGATCCTCCCCAACCAGCCCCAGGTAGCGAGGATGTTCTGCGATATCATCAACTTGGATGGCACACCATTCGAAGGATGCCCGCGTAATGTACTCAAACGTGCGCTTGATCGGACCCATGCGCTGGGCCTCACCTTCTTTGTCTCGCCGGAGATCGAGTATTTCTACCTCGACCCCACCACCACCAAGCCACTCGATGAGGGTTCCTACTTCGACCTCTCCTTGAGCGACAAAGGATCAGAGATTCGCAAGGAGACCGTCTTCGCGCTCGAGGAGGCTGGCATCGCCGTCAAGTACTCCCACCACGAGGATGGCCCCTCACAACATGAGATCGATCTACGCGCGACCGACGCGTTGGCCATGGCCGACAACGTCATCACCACGCGACTCATCATCTCGCGCATCGCAGCGAATGCCGGTGTGCTCGCCACTTTTATGCCAAAGCCACTCGCCGGCGTACAGGGTTCGGGCATGCATCTGCACATGGCGCTCTTCGATGCCGATGATAACCTCTTCGCTGACTCAGCAACCGCGGACGGCCTCAGTGCACAGGCTCGTCATTTTATCGCTGGGTTGCTCGCCCACGCAGCCGAGATGACCGCTGTCACGAATCAGTGGGTGAACTCCTACAAACGCCTCGTTCCCGGGTATGAGGCACCAGCTGACATCGCGTGGGCACACCACAATCGTTCAGCGCTCGTGCGCGTCCCGGTCGCCCCCTCGACACGCGAAGAAAACTACCAAGTCGAATACCGCGCGCCTGATCCGGCCTGCAACCCGTACCTCGCCTTCGCAGTGATCTTGGCCGCCGGCCTCGATGGCCTCACCAACAAACTTGAGCTTCCCCGTGAGACGACAGAGAACCTGTTTACCCTGCCTGAAACGAAACGCGATGCCCTCGACATCACGCCCCTGCCGAGCACACTGGAGGAGGCGCTGCTTCGCATGGAGGAGTCCACTCTCGTCCGTGAGACTCTTGGAGACCACGTCACCGAGTGGTTTATTCGTAATAAGCACTCGGAGTGGGATCGGTATAACACCCGAATCTCGCAGTATGAACTGGCCCGTTACTTGAGGGTGCTGTAGTTGACCACCGTCGCCGTCTTCTCCCCCAAAAATGTGGAGAGAGTGATCGATTTCTACGACGATACCAGTTATGAGTTCGTGGTGATCGGGCCAGAGGAGACGGCCCTTCCCGATCAGATCGGGGGGGTGATCATCGATGCGACCACCGATTTCGATCAGGCTGTCATCCTCTGCCGAGCGATCAGAAGGCATCGAGAGAGTGACGTAGTCCTCCTGCTCCTGATCGAGCGACATCAGGTGAAAGAACTCGCCCTTCGGGAGGGGATGATCGACGACTTTGCAGTCTCACCCTTTGACCGCACCGAACTCGCCGTACGTCTTCAACACCTGCTGGTGCGCCACGGCCAACCAGAGGAGCATTCCAAGATCACCATCGGTCCGCTCGTGCTCGACACCGACACCTATCAGGCGTCTCTTGCGGGGGCCCCCATGGACCTGACCTACATGGAATACGAACTCCTGAAGTTCCTGGCGAGCCATCCCGGTAAGGTTTTTTCGCGAGAGACCCTACTGTCGAGAGTTTGGGGTTACGAATACTACGGCGGGGCACGGACCGTCGACGTCCATATCCGACGGTTACGGGCGAAGCTGGGAGAAGGCTACGAAGCGCTCATCCAAACTGTTCGCTCTGTCGGCTACAAGTTTGGACTCCCGACGGAATCTGCAGACGACTCCGCGTAGGCTTACGACTCCATATGGACACTCTTCCCCCTATAGCGGGAGGCGTGACAGCGTGGTTACGAGAAGGAGGAGCCGCAACCGCAGGTTCGGGTCGCGTTAGGGTTAGTGATATGGAATCCGGCTTCACTCAAGGAATCGCTGTAATCGAGCGAGGCGCCCTTGATCAACTCAGCCGATGCCGCATCAACGACAACTCGAACATCCCCAAAGGTAGCAGCGATGTCATCTTCAGCGAGTTCGCTATCGAAGAACATGTCATAGCTATACCCTGAACATCCTCCCGGAGCGACCGCCACCCGGAGGAAGAGACCTTCCGCCCCCTCTTCTTCGGCGAGCAGCGCAGCAACTTTTGCCACGGCACGATCCGTCAGGGTAATCACTGAGGGGCGCTTGCCGATTTTTACCGATGTCATTGCCATGATCACTCCTTCAAGACACTGTTATGGTTCCAGTATAGCGCAGATCGGCGTCATGCTAGAAGGACCTCTTAGCGAACATCGTGCAAGCCACTGATTGCGCCATGAGGAACCTCCTTAGCCAACACCCTGCCGAGAGCCTCATGCGTCAGCGAACCTTTATTAGGCTGGGTACCATGACTACGAACACGACGGCATCCACCCAAGAGACTCGGATTCGAGCCGTCGTCGATGCAGTGATGGACCCAGAACTCGGCCTGACCCTTGGGGAACTCGGCATGGTCAAAGCGGTAACGGTGACTGAGCACCAGATCTCGATACTGGTCGCCTTAACAACACCAGGCTGCCCTCTCAAGAACCAAATTCAGAGAAGTCTCTCCGATGCCATCGATGACCAAGACCGTGAAGGACGCCAGCTCAAAGTCACTTTTACGGAGTTAACCCGCGAGGAGAAGGAGCGAGCCATGCAGCTCGCTCGTAAAGGGGCACAAGCCACCGATCTTCCACCAGCCCTACAGGGGACCCAACTGCTCGCTTTTTCCTCGGGGAAGGGAGGCGTTGGCAAATCGTCACTCGCCATCGCGGTGGCACAGAACATCGCCGAGCGTGGCTATCATGTCGGCGTTCTTGACGCCGACATTTGGGGTTTCTCGCAACCCCAACTGCTTTCAGCCCAGACAGAACGTCTGAGCGCTGAAGGGGATGCAGTCGATTTCCACATCAATCCGTACCTTGCACCGACAGGGGCGGGAACACTCGCCGTGGTATCGATGGGCATGATGGTGGAACAAGCAGGATCGGCCATCATGTGGCGAGGTCTCATGCTATCGCGAGCGCTCCAACACTTCATCGAGGATGTCAATTGGGCCAACCCCGACTATCTCATCATCGACCTACCACCGGGGACTGGGGATGTTCCGATGACCCTGGCCCGTCTCCTGCCAACGACGAAGGTCGCCCTCGTGACGACCCCTTCGGCACTCGCTAGTCATGTCGCAGAGCGTGCGGCCTCCTTTGCCATCAAAGCGAACCTGGCGCTACTCGGTGTCATCGAGAACATGAGCTGGATCGACTGTCCCCATGGAGAACGCTTGGCGCCATTTGGAGAAGGCGGTGGAGCGGCGATCGCCGCACAGTATCAACTTCCGCTTCTCGCCCACATTCCCCTTGGGGAGTCTCTCCACGACATGCCGGCCGTCATCGATCTCACCTCAGCGATCCTTGAGCAGATGGGTCGGCAAGAGGATGCGTTGGGAGCCTGTACCGCTCACCTTTGGGATGCATTGACAGTGGACGATCCGAGCCCTATGCGATAGCCTACCGCCGAGCGGCCCGCAACGATCACCGCCCTCAACGACACCTCCCAAACCTGATCGGCGTTGGCATTTTGTCAGCAGTTCACTTAACGGACCACCTCAAGCGAGTGCCGCGAACATCTTGTCGTCCTGGGCGTCGGAGGCTACAGGAGCCGCAACCGAGCTCGCCCCAAAAGCGAAACAACCCGCCGGATCGACCGCCAAACACACCTCAGCTCCGCGCTCAAAACGTTCTCGCGCGAAGACGCCAACGAGTTGATGCCCGCCTCCGACTTCGACGACGTGATCGTAGCCTCTACCCCGGAACGCCACATCACAGATCCGGCCACGGAACTGATTGGCGGCGCTGTCTACTGTATCGATATCCCTCAGCGTCGCCGCCGCTGTTCTAATAAAGACACCCACGGGATCCTTGCCCGTACCCGGTGAAAGCCCACCTACCTGCGCTGTCACGAGGGCATCTTCGACACGAACCACCATCGTCCCGCTCGAACCCCAAGACTCCACGACGCCCGGCAATTCTCCGGCAAGGCCGGTAAAGCGTGCGACAAAAGGCGTCTGCGGCGACGAATAGAGTGCCTCAGGAGTTGAGTATTGAACGAGCTTACCGGCTTGGAGCACTCCGATTTTATCCGCCAGAGCAAACGCCTCTGATTGGTCATGGGTGATGTAGACCGCAGTGGAGCCGCATTCTCTCGTCAGACTCGCAATCTCCACCCTCAACCGTTCTCGCAGATCGGCATCCAGATTCGAGAGTGGCTCATCAAAGAGAAGGAGCCCCGGTTTGGCGACCAACGCTCGCGCAAGCGCCACACGCTGTTGCTCACCTCCAGAGAGATCATTTGGATACTGATCGGCATGGGTGGCCAAGCCGACACGGTCGAGCATCTCGAGCGAGGCTCGCCTTCGTTCATCTGCGCTCATTTTGAGCCTCCGTAGCGCAAAGGCCACATTCTCAATAGCCTTCATGTGTGGCCACAGTGCATAATCTTGAAAGACCATGGCGAGGTCTCGCCCCTCAGGCGGGTGGTGCTTCCCCGGCCCCGCAACCGTCTTGCCATCAAAGGCAATCTGTCCACTATCGACGGTCTCGATACCAGCGATAAGCCGGATCAATGTTGATTTACCACTACCCGATGGCCCCAAGAGGACGACGAACTCGCCGGAGCGCGCCTGGAATCTCACCTCATCGAGGGCGAGCTTCGTTGGCGTATAGCGCTTCGATACTCCGTCGATCCGAAGACTCGGAGCCAATGATCCTGTGATACCCATAGTGCACTCCTTAGAGAACATTCGCTCCTAGCCGTCGCCAGCCCTTTGGGGCTAGAAAGCGGAAGAGTAGCGAGATGATGATAATCATGCCGAGATCGATGAGCAGTGCAACGATCGACAACGCCGTACCCTGCGAAAGGTTGGACTTGCCGAGCACCGAAATGATTGCAACGGCGACCGGCTGGGTACCAGGGGGTGCCAACAGTTCAGAGGCTGGCAACTCGAGAAAAGTAGCCGCGAAAGTGAGCAACCACGCCCACAGCAAACTCGGCCCAAGAAGAGGTATGGCACATCGCCACCACGATTGGGTCAAACCAGCCCCATGCACTCGCCCGGCGTCAAGCAGTGATCCCTTCACTTGGGCCAATGGTCCCGCAAGGACACGGGTCGTCGACGGCAAGGCTCCCGCGAGGTACGCCATGATGAGTATCAGAACTGTACCGTAGATATCGATACCAAGACTTGATAGTATCGGTAAGTTATAGGCGAAAATATAGCCTGCAGCCAGCACCAATCCAGGCAAAGCGATCGCAGCAAGTACCGTCACATCGAGCAACTTGTCGATCAGTTTTGTACCTCGCCTGGAGAGTCGCCGTGCGATAACGGTACCGAGAATGAGAGCAAGAAACCCATTGAGTACGGCCAGTTTGAAGGAGAATCCAAGAGAGCTCCCGAGTCCCGAGATCCCAAAGAGACCACGATAGGCGCTCAAGGTCATATTGCGCAGGGACAGGGTCGCGAAGGGCTTGAGCATCGAGGAGACAAGGGCACCGAGAATCGGCACACCGAGCGCAACGAAAAAGACTACCACCAACACCCCAAGCGCGATAAGTTGTCCGCGCAGAGTCAGACGCGTTTGCTTCGCCGATCTCGTTCTTCCACCGAGGACCGCATAGGAGCGACTCTTAAGAAACCGTTTTTGCAGCGTCAGGGCAACAGCCACCGCCGCAACCAGCATCAAACCGATGACGGCGGCCACACCAAAGTTGGCTGGATAGGAAGAGAGCGCAACATAGAGGTTGTACGTCGCTATCGGGAAGTGTGCATTGGGAGCGATCACGGCAGCTGTGCCAAAGTCAGCGATCGATTCGGCAAAGACGACGATAAGCCCGGCAAAAATCGAAGGTAGGATCATCGGCACCATCACCCGCAGGGTAGTCAGCCTCCCTCCGCCGTGCACTCGGGCCGCATCCTCAAAACTCGATCCCAGTGCCGCGATTGACCCGGCGACGGCGAAGTAGGCAAATGGCAACCCTTTGATAGCCAATACCAAGGTATAGCCGACAGGGCCGAAGAAGATCTTGGTGTAGATCGGGCTATACAGACCGACCGCCGCCAACACCCCTCCCTGTCCAAGCACCACCTGCCAACCCACAGCGATGATATAACTCGGCACTAAGAGGACCGCCCAGATCGAGATGGACCATAATCTCCGGCCACCCACATTGGTACGCTGGAGCAACCAAGCCAACAAGATTGCAAACGCGACCGCCAAGAGTGCCGCGAGGATCCCAACCACCAGCGAGTCCGCCATCCCTTGCAACGTGACACCGGTAAGGGCTTCGCGGAAGGCGTTGACCGTAAACCATGCACTTCCTTGGTCAAAGAGACGGGGTGAGACGGCCAGGATCAAGAAACAGGCGGTCGGGACGAGCAGTACAACAACGAGCACCACCCAAAAGATTGGCCACCCCAAGAACTCAGCAAGGCGGCCCAGCCACCTTGAAAGGACCGAGCCCGAGCGCTCGTAGCGCTCGGGCTGTTCGATCGGTCGCTCAATAAGTGCTACCACCACTACCTACTGAACGATGTTGTTGGTGAACCAAGCGTTAATCGTGGCCTCGCGAGAACCCCACACGATCGGATTCGGATAGTCCGTAGGAATATTCTTCAAGTTCGGAACCTCTGAATGCGCTTTTGTCCCCTCGATAATGGGGTAAAAGAGCGAATCGCCGTGAGGATCACCGCTGAGCATCAGCGCTTGACCCTTGGGGCTGTAGACAAAGTCGGCAAATTTTTTCGCCTCAGCAATCTCCGCCTTTGGAGCCTTACCGTCGATGCCGATCACGCCAGGAAGTAGCGCTGACTTGTCGGGATAAGCGACCTTCAGATCTGGGGAGGTGAATGCAAACCCAATACCAGCGGAGTTCTGCACCAACGCCACTTTGATCGCTCCGGCCAGCAGCGCATGGAGCGTTACCTTATTGGTCGAGTAGATGTGAAGTCCGTTGGCCGCGAGCTTCTTGAAATAGGCTTCACCTTGCGTGACGCCACCCTGTTGTTGCATGATGGAGGCGACCGCCGTATAGGTTGGACCCGAAATCGCTGGGTTGTTCATCCCGATAGCACCCTTCCAGGCGGGCGTCAGCAGACTGCTCCACGAGGTTGGCGGATTCTTGGTGACCTTGGAGTTATAGACATAGGCAGCGGCGATCGTAATCCCGGTCGGGATATAACTCCCGTCAGCAGGAACCAACGATTTGCCTAGGGACGTCAGCGTCCCAGTCGTCGGTTCGAAACCACGCAACAAATAGTGCTGTTGATCGAGGGCCGCATAGGCGTCCGAGCCATCAGACCAGAAGACGCCCCACTGAGGGTTCTCTGCCTCTGCCGATATTTTCGCCAAAAGGGTACCGGTTGAATGGTTGACCATCTCCGTCGGAATCCCCGTCGCTTGCTGAAACCCCTTGGCCACCGCCGGTGCGTAGCCTTCAGCCCCGTAGACCACCAACGGCACCACGGGGGTCTTGGCAGCGGTCTTGGTCGTCGATGAGGTGGACGCCGTCGAACTTGAGCCGCACGCTGCGAGCACACTCGCCGCTCCTGCTAGTGCTAAACCAACCTTGAGAACTCGGGAGAACCGATTACGTTGCATCATTGTCTCGAAGCTACCGAGCGACCGTGAACCGCTCCCCAAGGCTCAGTAAACAACGAGCAAACGATCGGTGAATAGTTTGCACACCGGCGCTGAGTCAATCTGGATCCCGCGGCCGCCGGGTCCCAAGGCATCCTGGGATCCCTACGAGAGCGCCGCCCCATCTTCATCGGTGCAGCGCTCATCACCAAAGGCGGGCACCCGACTCACCTTGACACCTCTCGCCGACGAGAAGGAGAGAAAAGCACCCACGGGTTGCCGCTGGAGTTCGTAGACATGGACCTGCGGGTCGCGGAGCCGCATAATAGCGTCATGGTCGTTATCGAGGTCACGCACGATACCGGCACTCCGTATCGGTGGGTCAATCTCGAATCCGTTGCGCGCCGCTACCACCACAAAGATCGTGGAACTGCAGGCCTGAAAATGTTGATCACGAGCAAAGATCGCAAAGACATCGGCTCGATCGGCGAATCTACCGACGATGCCCTCCGATACGACTACCTCATCATCGGCTGGGATCGCGACCGTCTGTAGCTGCGCCGCAACACGTGGAGGAACGGTCAACCACTGTGGGGGAATTCCTCGATCGACGTCGATGCCGAGAGCTGCAATCATCACGACCACAACACCCATCGCCCCGCCAAGGGGCCATCGAACCCACCGTGGCGAGGACCGTAAGCGGGCCAATAACCACGTGCCCATCAGCACCGTACCCATCTCAAGCAGCACGACCTCTGGAAAGTTCTGAAAACCTCCGGATTGCAAGGAGAGAAAGGCAGCGGAATGTTGCAGGCCATTCGCCCCAATCGCTAGCAGGGTGACCATGGTGGCCGGTCCAAAGAGCACACCGAGCACCCCTGAATACCCGAGAATCTCACCGATGGCACTGTGTCGCGAAGCGAGGACATGAAGAGGGAGACCAGGATGCGCCAGCACCCCTTCGATAATTGCCATCAACGAAGGGTTCTGGCGGTGGACCTGACTGAGATAGCCATAACTGAGCGCAAAGGTCGTCGATTGATGGGCTCCGAGGATGAGATCGACGGCGAGCCACCCCAACCCCACCGCAACGACTAGAAGACCCTGGACACGCCGTTGTGCAAGGAGGAGAAGGCCTAACCCCAATCCAATGACCAGCAATATCTCACTCGTACCCGCCAACAACGTCAACCCGATCATGATCCACGCCAACCATGGTCGTTGCCTGAGAAAGCCAATCACTGCGAGGAGTAGGGTGAGGGCAGCGATCGACTGGAAGTGAAAGTCAAAGGACGCTGTCTCATAGAGCCAAGGGTCGGTGAGGATCAGCAAGCCAAATCCTGCCAGCATGACCAGCCGCCACGCAAGGGAGAAGTGCTGCCGGAGTAGCACTCGAATAGCGACGAGTAGCAGTACGAACGTCGTTGCCGCCAACGACAGCGATTGAATGACCAACAGCGTGATGCCAGACCGGGCCACGAGTCGCAGCGCTCCGAGTGGCCAAGCCAACAAGGAAAACTGATCACGCCAGAACTGATCCTGGTAGATAGTGTCGAAGGGGTTGAGGTGGCCGCGAGCGATGAGGTACGTTGCTTGATTGACGATCCCATAGTCCTCTGACAGGTCAAAGTGATGGAACTTGTTGAGCGAATAGATCAGTAGTACCGCGAACTGCACAAGAGCACCGAGCCCAGCCAAGACCCAAAGCACCCGAGTGGTGGTCGTGACTGACCCCTCCCGCAAGGGGCGCATCAGCTCGATCAGTCGTGGGTAATCGGGGTCTACAGACTCCTCTGTTCCTAAAGGCATCGTCGCCTACGGGCCAGTAGTTGGGTGCGTAGGCAGTGCCTCTCCTGCGCCTAAAACGGTCGTTGAGGCTTGACGATACTCTGGGGTATCGGGAAGCGCGACCGCGACCGAGCCATCAGGTCGTCGGTAAAAGCGTGGCTGAATGGGTGGGACACTCGTCAGTGCGCGCGCAGCGGTGAGCAACGTCTCGACATCACCAAAGGAAGCGAGGAACTCAAGGTTCTTGACGGTTGGAAGAACCAGCTCAAACTGTCCTTGATGGTACGCATCAAGGGCGCGCTCTGGCGTGATCCACACCTCTCCTACGATCTCGGAGCGGTCCGGCGTCGCCAGCTGTCGGCGTGGGACGCGCGCGAGAAAAAAGCGGGTGTCGAAACGCCTTGGCGCGCCCTCTGGGGTGATCCAATGCGCGACATAGATAAGCGCACCCACATCAAGCACAAGATCGAGTTGTTGCACGATCTCACCAAAAGAACGTTCTCCCTCAACGAGTGCACGCCGTGCCACCCGGAGCTGCTGTTCAACGTCAGTGGCAGCGCGATGGAGATCATCCGCCACGAGGAGAATGCCCGCCTCCTCATAGGCCTCTCGAAGGGCGGCCACGTAAAAGCGAAGTGCGTCTGTGATGCCAAGTCGGGCATCAGCCTCGTCGGGATCTAATCCAGCGCATCGAGCAACAAGCGTCGGATCACCATCACCCGCATCCACCGATCCGCCCGGGAAAACATGAGCACCTCCGGCGAACGCGAGATCTTTGTTCCTCCGCAGGAGAAGGACCTCAAAACCTGCAGGAGCATCGCGCACCAACATCACCGTGGAGGCCAAGCGCAACGGAGCAGTACTCATATGGTCGGGAAGGCGGGATTTGAACCCGCGACCTCAGCGTCCCGAACGCTGCGCGCTGCCAAGCTGCGCTACTTCCCGTCAGCTACCAGTGTAGAGGCTTCTTCAACCTCGCGACTACTGTCCAGTGGTTGATATGAGTTGTCGAGGAAAAGGTTCCCATCGAGCACCGCCTCCACGGCATCTACCACCATGAGCGGATTCAAGGGTTTCACGAGATAACCATCCGCCCCGGAACGCTTAGCGGTAAAAACATCAGCTCTCCGATCGAGGAGCAAAATGATTCGCGTCGGCTCCAAACGGCCCGCATCCGCCTCTAGACGAAGATCAATACAGACGGCGATCCCACCCATCGAACCGATCTGTGAATCCAGGACCACGACGTCGGGTTGGATCTCCGTAGCGGCATCTCGGACTGCTCTGCCCGCTGACACAGCGTAGAGCGTATGTTCATCAGCGTCAAGGGTCGATGCGAGCTCCTCTTCGAGCTCAGGTGAATCAGTGACAAGAAGAATGGTTGCCATGGCTCACTAGCCTACTCGGGGACTGCGAAGGGTACCAAAGCACAGTGTTGCATTGCATCGGCCACCTCTGCTAACGCCGCAAGGTTCGAGACATCACTCGCGAGATCCTCAAGAAAATAGAATCCACCGAGCGCGAGATCGAGCCCCCATGACTTGATCGCCAAGCCCTCGTGTGCGCGCATACGCACCAGCCGTTCTAGGTCTGCACGGGCCTGTGCTGGCGCGTTCGGATCGGACGGATCCGACGCATAGGTTGGCGTCATGCGGTTGATCAGCACGCTGTTGACCTCATGCCCTATCCCCTGCAGAAGCTCCACCATTCGGCTTCCTGCAGCCAGCGAGTCAGGTGCCGGCGAGGAGACCAACAGATAACTCGTCGCCTCCGATGCGAGCAACTCACTCGTCCTCAGCGCTCGCTCACGGAATCCCTCTTCGATCCCGGAAAAGGCCTGGAAGAAGCTCATGGTGTCGTTGACGACATCGGCCCCTACCACACTTGCGATCTGTTTGACGAGGCCACGCGTCGCCATCGCAATCGGCCGCAAGTAAAGAGGTGGAGGCTTCAGCATGAATTTGAAGACGCGGTTATCCAAAAATCCCGCGAGCCGACTCGGAGCGTGCAAGAAATCGATCGCCGCTTGGGCGGGTGGGGTATCGACAATGATCGTGTCGAAACGCTGACTCTCCCTGAGTTCCCAAAGCCGCTCAAAGGCCATGTACTCCTGCGTGCCCGACAACCGTGTTACAAGATTACGGTACACAGGATTCTCGACAATCTCCTTCTCCTGGGCCTCCGAAGAGGAGTAACGAGCGATCATCGCGTCAAAGGTCTGCTTTGGGTCAAGCATCGCCACCCAGTAGTTGGGGATATCCTCGCTGGCAAGCACCGGCTCGTTGCCGACCCGGTCAAGACCAAGCGCGGAGGCGAGGCGCCGTGCCGGGTCGATCGTTAACACACAGACGTTGCGACCCGTCCTTGCCAGCAAGAGTCCGACCGCCGCCGCACTGGTGGTCTTGCCGACACCGCCTGGACCAATACAGACCAGCGTCTCTTTGGAGTCGATGGCGTCGAGAAGATCCGTCACTGTATCTCCCATCGATCTGCCTGATCAAAAAGATACTTCGCTGCTTTCGTTGGTTGCGTGGCGTCCTCCACAAAGGGAAACTCAAAGACAGGGACGGGGAGCAGACCACGAACCACTTGGACCTGAGCCTGCGCAAAGTCCGAACGCGAAGTCAAATACTGATTCGCACGGTCTTCGGCCGAACCTGGCATCAGATCGTCAAGTCGATGCACCATCGCGGGCATCCTGTTGACGACACAAGAGAGTACGTGGGTAGCTAGCAACGTTGTCAAGTTGGTGTAGACCTCACTCGTCTCCTGCACTGGGGTCTCCTCCGGCAACGTCACCAGTACAACCCCGGTCAACTCCTGATCCCGCAACAGAGCGATGACGTCGGCACTCTGCGAAGCGATCGGCCCATCGGTCGCTATCGCACCGAGTCCATCAGGCGATGACAACAATGAAAGCAGATGGCCAGACGCGGGCGCGTCCACGAGAACAAGATCATAGATGCCAGAGTTCACCAACTGCTTGATCTTCGCCAACACCAACAAGTCCCGGATGCCGGGGATCGCCGTCGAGACGGCATCGATGACACCGGACTTCAACAGGCGCTGGGCTAAGGGACCAAAGCCATGGGTCTCAAGATACTCCAACATCACGGCATCCGGGAGGAGGATGACCTGTTCAATGCCGTCTGATTCACCACCAAATTCGTCGAAGAGCACCAGCAAGGGTTTCAGACCCGCCGTCTGGGCGACAAGAGCGATGAGACGAGCCACACTTGACTTACCCACCCCACCCTTGCCGGTCACGAGTACCAAGCGGGGATCGCCAATAAGCTCTGAGAGTATGATGCGCGCCTTCGCTGTCTGCACCCCTCTCACCTTAGGCGCGATCACCTCGATTAATGAACACTCCTCCAGCTTGACTTTTCGTGCAAAAAGCTTCTATGCTGATCAGAATGGCCGAGAGGCGGCGATTCGCTAACCATGGGGGGAAACATGACAGGCGAAAACTGGAGGGATCAGGCTTCATGTCGAGGTTGGGGATTAAACCTCTTTTTCCCGCCTGATGAGCCAAGGGGTGAGGCACCAGGAGAACGTCGCCTGCGAGAGAACCAAGCAAAACGCGTCTGCCATGGCTGCCCGGTCCAGCAGGACTGTCTTGAGTGGGCGTTGGCAAAGGGTGAATCCAGGGGCATCTGGGGTGGGCGCAACGAGTTGGAGCGCAAGGCGATGATCCGCGCACGACGACATATCCGGGTGGTCGTCTAGCCAGCGAGCGTGCTACTAGATGCTGGCCGACACCGTCGCGGGTAACGATGCAAATTTCCTACCCCACTAGAGTCTGGCTATGCCAGAGAGTTTGCCGCCCTTCGTCCCTCCGGTGAAAACTGGGCAAAGCCGCATCGCCAGCAAAGCATACAGGCTCATCATTGGGAGACCCTTTCGCTCCAATGAGATGCAATTGGAAGAGATTTTCGACGTTTTCGGGCCTTCCTGCACTCTCGCTTGATGCCCTCACTTCGGTCGCCTATGGTCCCGAAGCGATCATGGTGGTACTCGCTACCGCTAGCGTCGGCGCGCTCCGTCATGGGCCCGTCATCATTGAGTACCGGCTCTATATGTGTCGCAAAGTTCAAAAGAGTGAAAGCTCACCAACGCTCCGCCAGTAGCGCCCCATCGCTGTGACCACCTGAGCGACGCAGTCGTGCATTCCCATCGCTGATAGACCCCGGCTTCTGCATGATGTTCGACCCAAATCGCTAGCGACCAGGAGGCGGTCATCAACCACGGAGACGAAGTCAACATCGTAAGGGGCCTTCCACGCTCTCTCGCTGAAGAAAAGCTCCTTGTCAGGGGATAGCGGCGGTTCGTAGACCAGTCAGGAGCCGAGAACGACGAATCCTCCTATGCCGAGACGTGATGGAACTCACGCACATCGACCTCTACTCCAGCACTGGCGGCCTCATCTCCAGCCTGGCATACCGCGTCCACCACTGCTGCTTCGAGGTAGCTCTCGCCGCAGTTTGGGCAAATTCTTGCAGGGACTCGACGAAACACGACAAGAGTGCCGCCCCGTTCGACGGTTACGGCAGTCACACCTTCTTCTAACTTACCACTCTTACAGATAGCACATTTCATTGCAGCCTCCTTGAGGAGCTAGCGTTCCATCGCATTGGGTCCGGCAGATAGACAGTGGTGACTACGGTCTCATCATCCTCCAGATCGTCTGCGACCACTACGTGCATAGGGCGACCGCGATCCCAACCCAACACCAAGCGGCTTGGGTATGGCGTATCCTCTGGATAGCTCTCGATCGTTGTCCCCGAATCAACGACAGCCTCAACCACAGATCGCTGGATTTGGCGCTCAAACATCCGCTGAATCGCGTGAATACGATAGACGAACTGACCCATCGAAGACCCTCCTGCGTCCCGTTATTTCCTCTCCGATTTTTCCTTAAGACCTCAGTGAGACCTCCCTGCCGGCAGTGACAACAAGTGCTCACCAGCGCGTCGAGTCTTCCTCTTGCGACAGGAGCTGCGGGTTCAGCAATCAGTCAGTGCTTCGACCAACACATATCGCAACTGCGAACAGCAAATTCCACATCACACCCATCCTGTCGCCATAGCCACATCATCCTCGCTGACGCCGACACTGATCACAACCCACACCATTCATTCGTGCGTAACCAGCTCAATCTAGTGCTCAAAGCGGTCTTCACTTTCGAACCAAGCGTCGTAGTTGTGCAAACTGTTTTGATCATCGACGACGTAGACACAAACGTCCATCAACCGCCAGACTGTCCGGGATGACCGACAAGAGGCGCAACCCCCCCGTCTCTAGGCAGAGAGGTTCGGCTCTCTTTGCCGGTGATCAGTCCTCGTCAGATGCCTACATCACGTTTGGCGGTAGCCAGTCCACCGCTCAGCCGATCACGATAGGTCATCCAGGCATAGAGCAGTAACAAGAAGATAAGAATCGTGATGAGGTGGACACTCGTGCACCAGAGGCAAATCGCTCCGATCTCCACAATCTCGGCATAGACCAGATAGAGGATGAACCCTACTCCCCCTAGGGCGACGATCAGACGGATCAACTCAAAGGTCGTAGTCGCCTTTGCTCTTGGCCACCAAGCAAGGACAGAGACGATGACGTAGTAAGCAAGACCTAACACGGCAACGGGGATGCCAACGATCATCGACTGTGGGGAGGTGGTGACCTCCTGACAGTTGATGGTGGCGTTGTCTGGACACAGCAGGGAGACCTTGGTGTCATAGTGGGCAATGGTTAGATATATGGCGACGCCAAGCGCCCCGAGGGCGAGAATGCGCACCAGCCAGATGACCCACAGGGGGTAATCGGTCAGAGCTTCTTTTGGAGACTGTGAATGAGTGAGGTTTTGCATACCGATCCTGGTTGGTTATGGGTCATCACGCAGACCGCCGCGGTGATCTCGTTCACCGTCCCTCCAATGGACTTCGCAACGGGGGAACTCGGGTCCGACAGCGTCGCCGCGATGGTCTGCCAATTCAAGCCAGCGAGTACCTGGGGAGAGTAGCTCGCCCCATCGATCACAAACTTGTTGGCAAAATCGACGAAGGGGATGGACCCATCGTATTGGGTCGAAGGGACATACGGTGGCACATCATAGATCTGGAGGAGGTCGTTCTCCTTAGTGGTGAGTGTCTGCAGTGGCGCATGGGTCCGTGTCTCTATCTCCCGAGTGACCAGTGATAGATACGGAGAACTATAGCTCGCATGCACAAACGTAAAGGTATTCGTGTCAGGATAGACATCGGTACCGCTCGACTCCATGAGTTCTAGCCCCTTAAAGGTCCCAAACTTCGAGAGTGCCCCAACGATGGCCCAGCGCTCAGCCGCGCAGTACGGGCAAAAGTCCGCCCCTACATAGAGCAGTTCAGGCTTGCCATTGAGCGTGAGCGGCTTACCCCCTTTGATCACCTGTGGAGGGGAGACCAACGCCGGGTTGACACCTACCTTAGTGAGCACACTCTCGGGGATGTCGGTGACGCGTGCTAACACATCCTGGGGCACTGCAGAGCCCAGCACCGCAGAAGTCGGTGACGAACTCGATTGATTGGATTTACGAGTGAAGAGAAAAGCCACCACGATGGCGGCGATGACGACCACCACGAGCCCGACCGCTAGCGGTCCCCGGCTTCGCTTGGTAGTGGTAGTTGGCATAGACTGCTCCTGTTGGTCAACAATACGACTGACTTGCCAGCCTACTTGCCCTACCGATACGCCACTCCGTCCGTCATATTCGACGCGTTCAGCGAGCTTGTCAACCTCTCATGATCATCAGTCGCAAAGGCGTATCACAAAGAGGTGGGACCACGACGCAATTAGTGAGTGCCACGGCGTGATGATCCAAGGCGCTGAGGACGTTGATCAAAGACACTCGTCACGAGCTCATAGGGATGAGCCACCTCCCAAGCTACGAGGTCCGCACGGCTACCGTGTTCGAGGGAGCCGCGGTCGCTGAGCCCCAGCGCTTGGGCACCATGGCGAGTCACGCCAGCGAAGGCCTCGACCGGCCGCAGCCCATAGAGCGTCACGGCAAGGTAGGCGGCCAGCAAGAGACTGCTCGTCGGCGAAGTGCCAGGGTTGAGATCGGTCGCTACCGCCATCACAACGCCTTGAGCTCGCAACTCCGTCACAGGAGGGTTTGTGGGGAACCGCTTATGGAGCGAGGCGAATGGCAGCAACACCGCCACCGTGCCAGCCGACCGAGCAGCGACAATCGCAGCTTGCGAGAGGTGCTCGAGATGATCGATGGAACGCGCACCAAAGCGTGTGGCGAGCTCTCCTCCCCCGACCGCACCAAACTGGTCAACGTGGGCCCGCAGGGGCAACCCAAGCTCCTTGGCACGCATGAGGTACGGAACGATGACAGCCGGCGAGAAGCCCTCAGGATCAATAAAGCAGTCGACCATGTCGATCAACCCCTCGCCAGCCAGAATCGGCATCACCTCCTCGACAAGGAACGCGATGTAGTCGCTAGGGGCATCTGCGAAGGCGGCTGGCACCGTGTGTGCACCCAGGAAGGAGGTCACGACTTCGATGTCACGGTAGCCCGAGAGTTCTCTGGCAATCGCAAGGAGTCGACGCTCACCCTCCAGAGAAAGCCCATAACCCGACTTAATCTCGACGCTGGTGACGCCATGATCGGCCATCTGATCGAGGCGCCTTCGCGCCAATGTGACCAACGACTCTCGAGGGGCACTATTGGTGGCCGCCACCGTGGCCAGGATCCCACCCGACTGGAATCGGTGCTGATCCAAAGCAACGGGATCACGTTCAGCTAAAAAATCCCCAAGCCGATCACCGGCGTAGATCAGATGCGTGTGACAATCGACGAGGCCCGGGGTGACGAGTCGTGATCCAAGATCGAGAAGCTCAAGTCGCCGGGGAAGATCTCCTCGCTCGCCGCGTGGGCCCGCAAAGGCGATCCTCCCATTTTGGATATGGATGAGCCCGTCTTGGACAAATCGAAGGGAGCCACTGACATCCACATCGGCAAGTGAGCAGTTCCCAAAGAGTAGCTCCTCCATCTAGGCACCAACAGAGGGGAGTTTGAGTCCCCGTGCTCGGGCCTCCTCGATCGCCTCGTCGTAGCCCGCATCAGCGTGTCGCATCACACCCGTACCTGGATCGTTAAAGAGAACCCGAGCCAGGCGACGATCCGCTTCGGCGGAGCCGTCGCAGACGATGACTTGACCGGCGTGCTGGGAGTACCCCATCCCAACCCCTCCACCGTGGTGCAGCGATACCCAGGTCGCACCGCCCGCAACGTTGAGCATCGCATTCAGGAGTGGCCAATCAGAGACCGCATCGGAGCCGTCACGCATCGCCTCGGTCTCACGATGAGGACTCGCTACCGAGCCGGTGTCGAGGTGATCTCGTCCAATCACGATCGGCGCTCGCAGTTCGCCACTGGCCACCATCGCATTAAAGGCTCGTCCTACCCGTGCTCGGTCTCGCAGGCCTAGCCAACAGATCCTTGCCGGCAATCCTTGAAACTTGATCTGTTCTCTGGCCATATCAAGCCAGTGGTGGAGATGCGGGTCGTCATCGACCAGCTCCTTGACCTTGGCGTCGGTCGCATAGATATCCTCGGGATCACCCGAGAGCGCCACCCATCGAAATGGACCATACCCTCGGCAAAACAGTGGTCGGATATAGGCGGGGACAAAACCAGGGATCTCGAAGGCACGTTCCACGCCAGCCTCATAGGCACCTTGGCGGATGTTGTTTCCGTAGTCAAAGGCGATCGCGCCCCGATCGACCATTCCAAGGATGGCCCGGATATGCCGTCCCATCGAGTGCTTGGCATCGGTCACGAGCCGAGTGGGATCACTCGCACGGCGCCACTCATCGAGGCTATAACCCACTGGGAGGTAACCTCGAAGGGGGTCATGAGCGCTCGTCTGGTCGGTCACCAGGTCAGGTACGATGTTGTGCTCGACCATCTCCTCGATCACTTCGGCCGCATTGCCCAAAAGACCGACCGAGGTGGGATGGCCCGACCGTTTCGCCTGCTCGAGGAGGCCCATCGCCTCCTCGAGCGAGAGCGCACGATGTTGGAGGTAACCCGTCTGTATGCGCAGTTCGATACGACTTGGATCACACTCAATCGCCAGCATCGAGAAGCCGGCCATCGTCGCCGCCAACGGCTGGGCACCTCCCATACCACCAAGACCGGCCGTAAGAATCCAACGACCAAAGGGGTCGCCACCAAAGTGGGTCTGTGCTGCTGCGACAAAGGTCTCGTATGTTCCCTGAACAATGCCTTGCGATCCGATATAGATCCAGCTTCCCGCCGTCATCTGACCGAACATCATCAAACCCTTGGCATCAAGTTCATCGAAGTGCTCCCAGTTCGCCCAGTGCGGGACCAGATTCGAGTTCGCAATCAAAACCCTTGGCGCATCCGGATGGGTAGGGAACACTCCCACCGGCTTACCACTCTGTACAAGAAGCGTCTCGTCATCACCCAATGTACGCAAGGTGGCGAGGATCCGATCGAAGGATTCCCAGTCCCTCGCCGCTCGTCCGATACCGCCATAGACAACAAGATCCTCCGGATGTTCCGCTACCTCAATATCAAGGTTGTTTTGGATCATTCGGTACGGTGCCTCAGTGAGCCAACTCCGACAGGTCAGCTCTGTTCCTCTCGGTGCCTTGATCGATCGGTCTGGATCGTGTCGATTTCCCATCAGTACTTCCCTTCTATCCTGGCGAGCGTAGCCCGAAGCTGCATGCCAAGCTCACGCCGCTCCTCGTCGATGTCGGTAGTCGTTTCTCGTCCATCGACCCAGACCTTGGTGATTGCAGCCCGGGTTCCAAGGCGAACAAGCTCAACCGGATCAACACCCGCGATCCCAGGCTCGCTAAGGTCGAGGGCTACCAGATCGGCGAGTGCACCGGGGGCTATCCGCCCCGCCTCGCCAAAGCCGATGGTGTCATGCGCCCACAGTGTTGACCAAAGCGCATCAGTATGGACCGAGGAACGCTGATGGGTGCGAAGCCGCTCGTGTGCGTCGATACGGGAGGCTTCCAAGAGTGCATCGATATGAACGTGTTGATCGGTTCCGATACTCACTCGAGCTCCAGCCCGTAGCATGCGACCCGCCGGTGAAAGACCATCCCCAAGGTCCTCCTCAGTGCTGGGGCAAGCGCAGGTCACAGCGCCTGTCCGTACCAGACAGGCGAGTTCAGACTCGATGACTTGATTGAGGTGCACGAGCGTCGTCGATGGGCCGATTAGTCCTCGGTCCTCAAGCAACCGGAGCGGGCGTTCTCCGTAGTAGTCGACAATCGCATCGACTTCCCTTGCCTGTTCCATCAGGTGTAGATGCCAAGGGGCCCCATCAACCTCCTCGACGATCACCGCCAGCTCCGAGAGCGAGACCGCCCGCAACGAATGAGCTCCACGTACAATGCGAACCATTGCAGAGTCATCGAGTTCCCCGACCCGGTCCAGGTAGGTCTCGACATCGACGTCCCCAAAGCGACGCTGCACCCCTTGGAGCGGAAGATATCCCGCATCGCCAAGCCCACCGTGGAGGTAGGCCACGTCGACAAGGCCGAGACGCACCTGGGCCTGTCGAGCTGCCTCGATCAAAGCTCGACCCATCGCATTCCGATCCGCATAGGTCTGAGCATTCGCGCCACGATGCAGGTAATGGAACTCCCCTACTGAGGTGAAACCTGCGAGACGCATCTCACGAAACACCAACGTCGCAAGTTCCAGGTAGGCATCGGGTTCCAATCGCTCGGCAAGACGATACATAGCCTCGCGCCATCGCCAAAAATCATCCGCGCCTTGAATCGCGCGGCCCCGGAGTCCTCGATGAAAGGCATGACTATGACCGTTGCAGGCACCAGGCATCAAGAACCCGACCACCGAGTCACTCCCCTCAGGGGTGCCTTCCTCAAGTCCAACGATGCGGCCTCCCTCAACCGTTACCACCATCTTCGACCGTAGGTCACCTGGCGCAACAAGGGCGAGATCTGCGAAAATCCTCATCCGCTCAGACCCTGGATCACCTGTATCAAGGCGTCGACCCCGGCATCCATGTCCTCCTCGTCGGCCTCTTCCAGCGGAGAGTGCGATACGCCGGTGGGGTTCCTGACAAAGAGCATCGTCGCAGGAATCCCATGCAACGCCAGGATGCCCGCATCGTGCCCTGCTCCAGTACTGATGACCGGGGGGTGACCAAGAATCGAGCCAATCGCTGCCGTCAATGCTGTGTCAAAGACGGTCGCAGGCGTCAGAGATTCATTGACGAGGACGCCCCCGTATCCATGAGCGAGTTCCCCAATCTCCGCCGCGAGACGCTCGAGTCGATCAGCGTTCTCGGCCCGAACGTCGACCCAAAGGTGCACCTTAGAGGCGATCGCATTGACCGCGTTGGGTTCGACGACGATCTTGCCACAGGTCGCTACCGCCTTGTGTCGCTCCGCACACGCGGTGAGGTCAAGGACAAAATTCGCTGCCCTGATGACCGGATCATCACGTTCCGCTAGGGGTGTGGTCCCCGCATGATTAGGCACACCCGCCAGTGTCGTTGACCAGCGACCATGGGGCCAGATGAAACTCGCCAGCCCGATGGGTGCGTCGAGGTTGATGAGTTGATGTCCCTGTTCGATATGGAGTTCCACAAAGCGCCCGATACGCGAGAGTACTTGTTCATCCCGTCTCAGCTGGGTGGGGTCGACCCCCGTCGCCCTCACCACCTCTCCGAAAGATCTCCCGTTATAATCGCGCAGTTGGGAAAGACGGGTCGAGGTGGTCTCTCCGGTAAGGACGCGTGACCCCAGGCAAGCCACCCCAAAGCGAGCTCCCTCCTCGTCGATGAAGTTGACGACTCCCACCGCAGCACGAGGACGAAAGCCATCACGGAGGAGTTGTTCGACCGCGCAGATTGCAGACAGGACACCGAGCGGACCATCGTAGGCACCACCAGCAGGAACCGAATCAAGATGCGATCCAAGCACGAGGTTGTGCCGAGGATCGAGGTCTGGGTTGCCCCACCAGGCCCACTGGTTGTTAGCAGTATCGACACTGACAGTAAGTCCCAGCTCGCTAACTGTCTCGGCAAAGAATGTCCGGAGTTCACGGTCCTCATCAGAGTAGGCGAAACGGCGATACCCACTACCCGCTGCGTCACGGCCAATAGCCGCGATCTGGGCAAAGAGTTGGGAGAGACGGGTCGGTGAATGCATCGCTACCTTTCAGGATTTGAGGAAATACTGGTACGTGCTCGCTCTTGATTCAAAGGCCTCCATCAGCACTTCAGCGGCCGACGGATCCGCATCTGCAGTTGCCTCGACGAGCAGCGAAAGGGCAAGCAGGGCGGCAGCGTGGGTGTCGTAGAGAAGTGTCGTCCCAACAGGAACCAACAACGAATAATCCATATAGTCGAGCGTCGGAGAGCCTGACTGATCAGTGAGGCCAACCATGCAGTAGCCCAATCTCCGTCCCGTCTCCAAGAGAGGGATCAGGTCGCGTGGCCAGCGTGGCATCGCCACGGCCAACATGGCAGATGCTCCGGCCTGGCGAGCCTCGTGCAGCTGATCAACTGCCGAAGAACCAGCTTCCTCCACTACGAGTACATACGGATGGACCTTCCGAGCGTAGAACGCAGCATAACGCGCGAGTGCCTGCGAAGCCCGAACACCAACGATGACAAGCGGTTTGCTCGCTGCTAAAATCGACCCGATTCGCTCAAGCTGAGACCCATCGGCCAACAGGGCACTCAGTCGGCTCAGGTTGGCAATCTCCTCCGAGATCGCCAACTGGTACTTGTTCAGCGCACCAGGATCCTGCTGGTGCCGTTCACCCGATCCGAGATCGCGTAGCGCTCTGCGGAGCTCAGCGTAACCCGAGTAGCCGAGTGCCGTTGCAAAACGCACAACCGAGGGCTGTGATACCCCGGCGAGCTCGGCCAGTTCAGAGGTCGTGAGATAGTCGGCACGGGCTAGGTGCGCCGCCAGCGTCTGCGCAATCCTGCGCTGCACCGGGGTCAGCCTGTGTCCTTCGAGTATCGACTTGAACGTCAACAGCTGCGTTGAGATTGGCATTGAGCTTGTCAGCTTTGCACCTCCTCGACTTCACCTTCCGATTGATCGGAAATGCCTTGCCACTTAGCGTAGAGGTAATAAGCGACCGTAGCAAAGACAAGCCCGACGATCCAGGAGATATCTGCACCGCCGAGATGTTTGGCAATCGGGCCCTCGTACAGGCTTGAGTTCACGAAGGGGACCTCCAACAGGATCGTTACGCCGTAGATCAGCAAGGTTCCGACATTCCATTGCCCATAGGGGCCATGGTGTCGAAGGAGTCCAGCGACATCATAGTGGCCGTGCCGGACCAGGTAATAATCGGTGAGGTTAATCGCCGTCCATGGGACGAGGAGGTAGAGGAGAAAGAGAATCACGTTTTCAAAGTTGTTGAGAATGTTGTTGGGGAACAAGATGGTGACCAACAATGACAGTACCGTAAAGCTCACCACAAAGATCGCACGCGCTCGCTTCGTCGAGCGCAACTTCCCGTTCGCCGATATCGCACTCAAAGCGGTAAGAAATGCGCCATAGGGACTTTCTGCACTCGCGGGCAGCAGGCTGAGGAGCAGAAGAACGATAAGCAACCCCGCTACCGCTGGTACCCGATGTCCGAGGAATCCAATGGGATCGGCGTTCAATGCGTTATAGTTAATAGCCGCTCCAAGCGCCCCAACCCCCATGATCAAGATCGCTCCCGCTGCAGAACCGACAAAGGTATAGGCGAAGGTCACCGAGCCCTTCGTCTTCCTCGGGAGGTAACGCGAATAGTCCGACACGTAGGGCGCCCAGGTGATCTGCCATGAGACAAAGATCGATACTGCCAGCATGAAAGTGGCGAGGTTGTTCGCCGTGCCATGATAGTTCGAGGGCACATGCTGGATGAGTTCAATAAAGATAATGACAAATCCAACGGCACTCAGTACTGAGATGACACGCGAGACCGCATGAATGAGACGATAGCCAAACAGCGCCACAACCAGCACTACAACGTTATAGATAACGACACCCAGGTCCCGAGAGATCCCGATCCAGTTGGCAAGCGCCGGTCCAGCAACAAGGCCCCCCGCTACCGCAAAGCCCAAATACATCACCACAACAACCGCGAACGGGAGAATCGCACCTCGATACCCGAACTGCGCTCGTGACTGAATCATTTGCGGCAATCCGAGCCTTGGACCCTGGACCGAGTGATAGGCCATAAATAGCGCACCGATCAGGTTACCAACCACGATCGCCAGCAATGCGAGGCCAAAATTGAGACCGAGAGCCACTGCTACCGCACCTGTCACCAATGCATTGATCTGAAAATTCGATGCAAACCAGAGTGTGAAGAGCGAAAAGGGACGACCATGGCGCTCTTGCGTCGGTATCTGCTCAATTGAGCGTGTCTCCATCATGCTCGCTTCAGTCGACATAGAACCCCCCGTTCTCTTAGTGAATGAATTGATTCACTATCCTACATGTATCAATACAATCATGCAGGCAAAAATCTAATTTATTTATTCAACAGGTACCGTATGAAGGGTGCAAGAGTGCGGAGGCGCGCTGACGATTCACTGACAACTCTGGATCCAGTCGTGTTGCGGAGCCTTCCTGCCCCAAACGCGGTGTTGGGTGGCTGGCTATTGTTACACCACAGAGCAACAGCCGTGTTGTTTGTCCGCACGAGCACCTACAGTGCCCAGTATGCACGCTTTCGCCATGGTTCAGATGGGATCATCTTCACCGAGAACGATCTCCGGATTCGATCGGGGTAACGCCGCGAACGAGACGATCGCTCCGAGCAGACAAGCGACCCCAAAGAGGAGAAGCCCCGCTCCTGGACCAGCAATAGCGACGAGAATGGCGTAACCGGTCACACCAATGATGCCTCCGAGTCGTCCTGACGCTTGCGATAGCCCCTGGCTAGAGGCACGTATCTCTGGCGCAGCGTACTGCGATGGCGAGATGACGGTCGTCTTGTCAGGGCCCGCGGCACCAAAGAAGTAGCTGCTGGCTAGCAGTAGCCCAATGATGAGTGGGGAGATGTGAAGACCGTCGATCAGTGCGAGACCGAGCAAACAGAGAGGGACCGCACGACCCAGAAACCCAGTGATCTGGAGTCTTCGTCGACTCACGCGATCGATAAGCAGCACCGCCACCAGGGATGCGGGAATCGTGACCACCTTGACTATTGCCGCGTCAAACGCCCCTGAGCTCGCTGATGTCTGAAGCACCGTGACTAACAGTAATGGCAAGACCAGTCCGATACCCTGATCAGTGACCTGGTAGAGGAGGGTTGCGAGCGCCTGTGCACCGAGACGCTCATGTCGCAGAGCGAGCGCCGCGCGTTGCCTGAGTTGGCGAAATGTCAACGGGGTAAGCAGCGACCAACTCGGAGCCTCAATGAGTCGCCGCCGGAAGAGAAGAAGCGGTAGCGCCAGTAAGGCCGCTGAGCCCAAAAGGACTCGCCAGCCAAGGGGACCCAGATGGGCGAGCATAAACCCTCCGAGCGCATAGGCAGCGAGTGTTCCAAAGTTCGCCCCAAAGAGGATCCAAGCCATCGAGCGACCCTTTTTGTGCGAAGTGGCCATATCAGCCACAAACGGGAAGACCACCGCAAAATCCACTCCGACCGCCACGCCGGTAGCGAGTCGCGCCACCGTTAGCACCGCAAAATCAGGAGCAAAGGCTGCCAATAGAGCAGAGATGGCAAAGAGAAGGAGATCGCCCACGATCACGGCACGACGGCCAATCCGATCCGCCAGGAAACCAGCAGCAAGCGACCCGACAAGCATGCCGACCAACGTCGCTGTTCCAAGCGAGGTGACAACCCCAGCGGATAGGTGCCACTGATCACGAATCGGTGCAAAAGCGACCGAGATGGCAGCCAAGTCATAGCTGCCAAGGACGATACCGGCCCCTGCAATGGGGATAGCCCGCGATGCCTGGGTCGAAGCACTCATATTGTTAAGGTTAGCCTAAGCAAAATCAATGATCAGCTCTGAAGATTGGCTAGCGACAACTGGTCCTCAACAACACTGATCAACAAGTGTCAGCGAGAATCGAGCCCAAACCGCTAAACCACCAAGATCGGCTCGACCTCGTGAGGTGCAAAGTCTCTCACCCACGCAAGCAGGCTTCGCTCATCCTCGTCTCATCCACATTCACACCGTATCGGGTGATCACGCCCTGGGAACTGCGAGGGCAGGACGAGGGTCCGCGATGGAGGCGTGGGGCGATGTCACTGCCGAGCATCATGGGCGACCACTGTTGTCTCTCCAACGTCAAGACTCCGCTAAGGACCAGTTCCCATTCATCGTTTGACAAGCTAGGGAGCACCGAATTGACTGCGCTATAGCAGCGATGTTGGCCGCGATCACCGTCGCAACAGGCCACCCGTCACCTAGCGTTTGGAACCCAAGCCCAGCAAGAACGCAATGCAACCACGTTGCCCCATCACGCAATAATTCCTACCGAATATTGACATAGTTTATCTATAGTATTAGTATATTAAAGGTATGGGGCAAGAGCGGGAAGACATGCATGGGATCGTCTTCTTGATCGACCGATCGACCGGAGTTCCTGCGTACCGCCAGATCGTCAACCAAGTGTTGGCGGCATTACGCCTCGGCAGACTCGTTATCGGTGATCAACTCCCCCCCGTCACTGAGGTGGTCCGCCAGGCGAGCATCAACGTCAACACCGCCCTCAAAGCCTACAAAACCCTTGAGGCACAGGGGATCACGCTCGCCAAACAGGGAATTGGCACGCTCATTGTCCACAATCCATTCCTCGGCAACGAAACGGTCCACCGCAAGCTGGCCGAGCGCCTCGACGCCGTGGTGGTCCAAGCGATCAACGATGGGCTCACTGACGACGATATCAAACTCGCACTTTCAATGGCACTAGAACGCCTGACATTAACGAAGGGGAGAAGCAGTGCAACATAGCGGTCTAGAAGTTCAGGAGCTCACGCATCTCGCACGCCGGGAGGAGTTCTTCCATCGCCTCCAGCGCAAGGAGATCCTACACGGCATGAGCTTTCACCTGGAAGCTTCGAGGGTTGCGGGTCTTGTTGGGCAAATCGGAGCTGGCAAGACGACTCTCCTCCACTGTCTCGCGGGTCTACGACCCATCCTCTCAGGCAAGGCTACCCTCGACGGCCAGCCTCTTCGCCGTGGTGATCTCGCGCTCGTCGACCAACGGGCATCCCTGCCCCGAGAACTGACTATCGCCGATCTTGGACACCTCTGCGAGGGCTATAACACCGGCTTCGACCGAGCGCTCTTCTTGAAGCTCATCGACCGGTTTGACCTCACCACGAACGTCCGTATCAAACGAGTCTCGGAGGGACAACGTAAAGTCATCGCTATCGCCACCGCTCTAGCGAGGCATGCTCGACTGCTGCTCCTGGACGAGCCGCTCGCATCGCTCGATCCGATGTCACGACGCGGCATTATGGGAGAGGTCCTTGCAACGGCCAGCGAAGATGGAACGACCATACTGCTCTCCTCGCACCTCGTCGCCGATATCGAGCGCGATTGTGACTGGTTGCTCATCCTCGATGGCGGCCAACTGCTCGTCTCTGAGGCGATCGACACACTGATTGAGCACCATGTCTACCTCGCGGACATGCGCGACACGGATGGTACCTTGGTCACCGCTGGCGGCGGACGATCCCTAGTGCGACGTAGTGGTCCAAGTGATGACGATCTCGCGCACCCTGGCCTCGAGGAGATCGTCATCGGCTATCTCGATGGCGCCAAGCGACAGCGTAACAACGAAGATGGATCACCAGCTTTCGTGTCCACCACCAGCGAAGGAGAGCACCCGTGAACCTGATCACCGACCCCGCGGCGAACACGAGGAGGCCTCCGCTCCTCCACTCAAGCCGCAGCAACCTTCTCTACGAGTCTCGAGTACTTACCCTTTTTCTTGTCACCCTCATCCTTGAGATCATCTGGTGGGCCCTTGCCTGGATTTTGCTTCACACGTACCCAACGTATCGACCTGGCATCAACCTTCCCAGCAACCGGACGATTTCGATCGTCACCGGAGTGTCCATCGCGCTGGCCTTCATCATTCCCGTGGTGATCCCGATTGGTTCGTTGGGGACCCGCATCGCGAATGCCTTCGATGATGGTTCAGGCTCATATCTCTTCACCCAAGGCATATCGCGGCGACGCTGGCTCGTCACCAACCTCCTCGCCGCATTCTTGATGACCGCCATCCTCTCAGCTGTCTCCGCAAGTGGCTTTCGATTTCTCGTCGCACCTCACCTCCTGAGCTCGATACCACCATATTGGAGCTATTTCTTCGAGCTCGGGCCAGCCACAATCGGCTACTCCCTGATACTGACCGCATTAACCTGCCTCGTGGGACTCGTCACCAAAGCACCGACGGTTACTACCCTCATCAGCATTCTCCTCGCCCTTCTCCTCCTCCCGATCGGGATCAATATCTCCTTACGTTTACTACCAACCGACTCCACCTCAGGCCCGTACCTGTTGACCGGAGTGGCAGCGCTCAAAGTCAATGGCGAACCCCCCGGCAGCAATAGATACAACGCGGTTGCATTCAACTCATTATCCCCACCCGCCAACAGTGTGTCGATCAGCACCACCTACCTCAACCACGGCCGCCGAATGGACTTTCTCCAGATGATCGCGATTCAGAACCACTGTGCGAGCCCTAATGGTGCGCTCAACGTCGCAAGCTCGAAACCCGCCTGTCAGGAACTTCGATCGATACGAGAAGTCATCACCTATCAGCCAGCCAGCCACTTCAACCCGCTCCAATGGCGGATGCTCACTCTCTCGATCATCGTCACCGCCTTCTTGGGACTCCTTGGTTATCTCCTGATCGACCGGCTTCGCATCTAGCCCGATGACAAGTCCGCTCATCATCGACTAGCGTCTGGGGTATGACCATCAAGGATCAACTGGCCACATTAGGCATCGAGCTGGCGGCGGCTCCAGGAGCCAAGGGTTCGTATCTACCCACCCTCGTTGTCGACTCGCTCGTCTACGTCTCGGGCACACTCCCGCTCATCGGCGATACGCTCCAGGTGACCGGCATCGTTGGTGATACCGTGACCATCGAGGAGGCACAAGCCGGAGCCCGTCAGTGCATGATCAACATGTTCTCTCGGTTGGCTACCGACCTCGGAGGGCTTGAGAGGATCGCGCAGTGGGTGAAGCTCACTGGTTTTGTCGCCAGCGCGCCTGGGTTTACCGCACAGCCAACGGTGATGAACGCCGCCTCAGATCTGGTGGTGGAGGTCTTTGGAGATCGCGGACGGCATACGAGATCAGCCGTTGGGGTCAGCTCCCTCCCCCTTGGGACCCCCATCGAGATCGAGGCGATTCTTCGCCTGGAGGCGTAGCCGGGTCGCGGTTCCAAGAAGGAGCCCGCCAAAGACCACGACCACACCGATCACCGCCTGCCAGGTGAGGGTTCTCGTCGCAAGGATCGCCTCACCGACGAGGGCGCCGATCGGAATCATGGCGACAAAGAGCCCCGCACGAGCAACCCCTAACGCAGCGAGTCCCTGATACCAGAGGACGAACGAAGCTGCCGAGACGGTGAGCCCAAGATAGATGATCGCCACCCACTCGGTGGTGGTTGGCATCGGCAGCCCTCCTCCAAAAGGGGGCGAGGCCACAAGCATCGCGACTCCTGCGATCAGTGTCGTCGCGAACGCCGTCGGTACTGCACCGAACTTTCTGACCAAGCCAACCGAGAGCAGTGAAAAGGTTGCGTCCGAGAGCATAGCGATCACCGCGAACACCAGCCCCTTGTCTCCAAGGCGGCCTACATCGTTGACGAGAAGCGAGCCAACAGTGACGATGATGGCAGCGGCAACCACACCACGATCTGGTCGTTGCCGTTCAGCCAGGGCTCCGACGACGGCCAGCACAATGGGTACACAACCGATGATCACCCCTACCCCTGCTACGGAGGCATCAGACAACGCCTCGACGGAGGCAACAGAAAAGAGAGCGAGCCCGACTCCGGAGAGGGTGACCAACGCGATGAGATCTCGCAGGTTTGGGCGAGCTAACGGTTTGACTCGCCCGCCAAACACGACGAGCAGGATCAGTGCACCCAACAGATACCGAGCTCCCTGACTAGCGAGTGCAGGATAGGCCACTAAGCGGCTTGTCGCGGCCACTCCCAGGCCCACAAGCGTCGGAGCGCTGATGGCCGCCATGTATCCTTGAACTGTCGTACGGTTAGCGATGATTGATACTCTAGCAATCGAGACCACACCATCGAAAGGAGGGGTTCCGTGCTGAACCAGGGCCTACAACAACAGGGATTACGCCAACGGAGTCTGAGTGATCTGCTCCCCGAAAGTCTTGTGACCGACCTCGCTTTGATCGGAGTCTTCGCCATAGCGATCGGTATCTTCGCCCAAATCAGCATCCCATTGCCGTTCACACCTGTTCCCATCACCGGTCAGACCTTCGCGGTCCTGATCGGAAGTGCCGCGCTCGGCCTACGACGCGGAACTCTTGGGAGCCTGCTCTACGTCGGGCTTGGACTGGTGGGGGTTCCTTGGTTTGCTGGAGCTACTGGTGGTCTCAAAATCGCGGCCGATCCAACTTTTGGCTACCTGCTTGGTTTCATCGCCGCAGGCGCCGTCGTCGGTTACCTCGCCGAAAAGGGTCTTGATCGTAAGTTCGGACGCACCGTATTGCTTATGACGATCGGTAACGTGATCATCTATGGTTTCGGCATGGGCTTCCTGATGCTCGACCTCCACCTCAGTATCGGTCGCGGACTCGCGCTGGGCGTCACTCCCTTCCTGTTGGGCGACCTGATCAAGCTGCTCTTGGCCACTGGCCTCCTTCCCGGCGCCTGGTACCTACACAACCGGATCACCCGGGGTCGCGAAGTCTGAGCTGGTCCCGGCTAAGCAATCCCGTTGGAAAGAGTGCTGGCTCCATTGGTGCACATCTGAGGAGGAGCTCCGCATACTGGGTGCTTGCCATCGTAGCGAAGCCAAGCGTTGCAAGATGGTCAGTCGGCCACTGCCCATCCACGATACGATACCCAAGGTTGCTCGCGACCCGTACCAGTGCAAAGAGCGCCAGCTTCGAGGCGTTCGGTACCAGATGAAACATTGATTCACCGACAAAGATCCCGCCGACGCCAACACCAAAAAGACCACCAACGAGTGCATCATCTGGACCTCGAACCTCAACCGAATGCAGAAGACCGCGATCCTTAAGACCACGATAGAACTCGATCATCGTCTGATCGATCCAGCCACCAGGGCGTGGCAGCTTTGCACAGGAGCTGACGACCGCCATCGGATCGATATCGATACCCACGCGATAGGTGCGAAGGAGTTGCTCAGTACTGCGGGGACAACGTAGTGACCATTCATCGATCACGATCACCGCTCGAGTCGCAGGATAGAACCAACCGTAACCGTCAGCGAGCGGCATCGGAAAGATCCCGAGCCGATAGAGGCGGCCGGCATCGTCAGGGTCAAGCGAAGCGCTAAAGGCCACCAATTCCTCGATCGTCACCGGGCTACCTCCGTGATCGGCAATGGTAGCTGATAGCCTAGAGCAACATGAGTACTCATCCAATGTCTGCACGGATTGACGAGCTTGAGAAGCGGCGCAACCAGGCTTACCACGCAGGTACAGAGACCGCAGTTGCCAAACAACATGGGCAAGGGAAGATGACAGCGCGAGAGCGCGTCGACTACCTCCTCGATGAGGGATCCTTCGAGGAACTCGACCTCCTCGCGCGCCACCGTGCGCACGGTATGGGCCTCGATGAACGCCGCCCCTACACCGACGGTGTCATCACCGGTTTTGGCACAATCCACGGCCGACGCGTCTGCCTCTTCGCCCAAGACTTTACCGTCTTTGGTGGAGCACTCGGCGAGGTTTTTGCCGAGAAGATCCACAAGGTCATGGATCTTGCCGCCTCAGTCGGTGTTCCCATGATCGGGCTCAACGATGGTGCTGGAGCCCGTATCCAAGAAGGCGTCGTCTCTCTCCACTCTTATGGCGGTATCTTTCGGCGCAACGTCGCCTCGTCAGGGGTAATCCCACAGATCAGTGTGATACTTGGTCCCTGCGCCGGAGGTGCGGTCTACTCACCGGCCATGACCGACTTCATCTTCATGGTTGAACAAACCTCGCACATGTTCATCACCGGTCCAGATGTCGTCAAGACAGTTACCGGCGAAGAGGTCTCGCTAGAGGAACTCGGCGGTGCGATGAGTCATGCGACCAAGTCAGGTGTTGCCTCCTTTGTGGTCAGTGATGAGAAGGCGTGCCTTGATGAGGTCAAGTATCTCCTCGATTTTCTACCCTCAAATAATCTGGAGTCGCCGCCGGCCATTGAGGCCACTGACGACCCGGGTCGTCTGAATGAAGAGTTGCGTTCCCTAATTCCAGAGAACTCGAATCAGCCATACGAGATGCGCGACGTCATTCGTGAAGTACTCGACCATGGTGAATATTTGGAGTACTTCGCCCACTGGGCTCGTAACATCACCTGCGGCTTTGGTCGCATGGATGGTAAGGTGGTCGGTGTTGTTGGGAACCAACCCGCGGTCCTCGCCGGTGTCCTCGACATCGATTCATCGGAGAAGGCAGCGCGCTTTGTGCGAACCTGCGATGCCTTCAACATCCCCATTCTGACCTTCGTGGACGTCCCAGGTTTCCTCCCTGGTGTGGACCAGGAGTACGGTGGCATTATTCGCCACGGAGCCAAGCTACTCTACGCCTACTCCGAGGCCACGGTTCCACGCATACAGGTCATCACCCGCAAAGCCTATGGCGGCGCCTATGTGGTGATGAACTCCAAATCCATCGGTTCCGACCTCGCCTATGCATGGCCAACCGCCGAACTGGCCGTCATGGGTCCCCAGGGAGCCGTCGAGGTGATCCACCGGCGAGAGCTTGCCGCTGCAGCAGATCCGATCACAAAACGCCAAGAGCTGATCGACCAATACACCGAACGTTATGCTAACCCCTACATCGCAGCGGAGCGAGGTTACATCGACGATGTCATCGATCCAGCTGAGACGCGGCGAACCCTCATTCAAGCCTTGACCATGCTCGAGACCAAACGCGAAGAATTGCCTCGACGCAAGCACGGAAATATCCCGCTATGAGCGAGTTTACTGATGAAGAAGAGGTGGCACTGGTCAGTGCAGCCACTCTCGCCTTGCTCGCTGTCCACCGCGCACGAGCGTCGACGCCCTCACGACCACCACAGGACGATACTAACTGGCGCTTTCAAAACCGGTGGTGGAACACTGGCCCACTCGCCGCACGTCGGCGACCATAAGGGCCGTTCGGTCAATCTCCAACCTATCGAACGAACTCAGGAGCTCGCTGGTAGATCGCAAGGCAAATACACCAAAACATATCCCACCTGGCCTTGGACTCACCAACCGTCTAGTGATGAGGCTGAACTCCACCACCCCGACCAATACTGCCATCTACCAGGGTGTTTGTGTTTTTAGTCCTGCCTACACATAGCCAAGGTTGCTAGAGACCCCAAGGAGTTCAAAGGCACGGCTCTGAATGGGGGTAGGTGTCGCAATCATGACAAAGGAGTCAAGGTCTTGGTCTCTCGGGGTAATCCGGTTGGCTACCACGCTCGAGAGATCCTCCATGAGGGTTGCAAAGCTATGTACTGGCATCTGGTCAGAGCTGTGCTTGGTTCTAGCCTTGGCCTCTGCACTCGTTGATCGTTTCGCTGGTGCAACCGGTGAGTCCCGTAGTGAACGAGCGAGTTCTCGCTCATCATCTTTGAAT